>JBMLRS010000453.1:0-5900 GCA_049240905.1 Elsteraceae bacterium | reverse complement strand
CGCCGGTGGGCGCGGGAACCGTGTCGTTGGGCGGCGGGGCGGCGTCGGCCGGGTTGCAGAACTATTCCGGCTCCGTGGTCCTGACCAGCGACGCCTCCTTCAGCACCAGCGGCGCGAATGTGATTTTCCAAGGCGCGGTCGACGCGGCCTCCGCTGGCGGGCAGTCGCTCACCGCGGCGTTGGGCGGCGGGACATTGAACCTGTTGGGCGGGGTCGGGGGTGGGTCCGCGCTGAGTTCGCTTTCCGCGGACGGCGCGACCGCGATCGGCGGGGGTGGGGTCAGCACCGCCGGCTCGCAATCCTATGGCGGCGCGGTGACCTTGACGGCGGACGTCACCCTGTCGTCGAGCGGCCAGGCGGTGGCGTTCGGCGGCGCGGTGGACGGGGGTTACGCCTTCACGGTGTCCGGAACCAGCGTGAGTTTTTCGGGCGCGGTCGGCGGGGTGACGGCCCTGACCTCGTTAAGCGTGGCGGCCAGCGGCAGCGGCGGGCTGGCGCTGCCGGCGGTGACTGCGACGGATGTGTCGCTGAACGTCGGGGGCGGGACCGTCACGCAGAGCGGGGCGATCACAGCGGCGTCGCTGGAGTTGCTGGCGACCGGCGCCAGCTATTCCCTGACCAACGCGGACAATGCGATCAGCGTGCTCGCGGGCAATCTGGACTCGCTGACCTTGGTGAACGGGCCGCTGGCCAGCCTGACGATCGGCACGGCCGGATCGACGACTGGGGTGACGGCCGCGGGATCGGTCTCGATCACGCAGACCGGGGCCGGGCAGTCCGTGCAGATCGACAAGGGAGTGACGTCCGTCGGCAGCGTGGCCTTGGCCAGCGCGTCGACAATCTCCGGATCCGGGATGATCACGGGATCCTCGCTGGTTCTCTCCGCCCTGTCGGGAACCCTCACAGTCGCAACCGGCGTGCCGATCCCTGGGCCGGTCGGCTCCTTCATCGTGAACGGCGTGCCTCTGACCACGCCGAGCCCGCCATCGGTCCCGTCATCGGGCCCGACGGCCACGTCCGTGACGCCGGCGGTTCAGACCCCGTCCGTCACTCAGCCCGTCATTACTGTCCTTCCAGTCACGCCGGTCGCGCCGTCCGCGCCGACGACCCCACCGGTGGTGACGGCGGACCTGCCCGCCCCGCAGCCGCCTGCGGCTCCGTCGCCGCCAGTCGTGGGGCCGGGGATCAAGGATCAGCTCAATGGAATCCTTCTGGCCAATCAGCCGACGGATAATCGGTTGGACCTGACGATGAATCTGAACGGCGGGCGAGGCGCCGGCGGTTTGTTCGGCGTCCAGCTCGGGCCGCGCACGCCGCCGGTGGTGGCGGAAACCGGCGCGCGGCTCGCCTCGGCCCAGACCATCCTGTTGGACGCGGCCGACGCCGCAGGTTCCGGCGGTCAGGTGGTCGCCAGCAATCTGGATGTTTTCGGCGGCGCCGGCAAACGGGTGGTCATTCCGGGATTGCTGCTGACCGATCCCGAACTCGCCCGGCGCGGGTTGTTTCGTGAGGACATTCGCGATCTGATCGTGCCGCAAATCAACGAAGAGCCTCTGTTGGATTAGGATTTCCGCGTTTTCGTCTCGCTCCGACTGATTGACCCTCTGGCATGACCAGTGCATTGCTTCATTGTGACAGAGTCGCGATGAGGGAGTTAATCGAGATGAAGCGCAGAACTTTTCTGAAGAACGCCGCCACGGCCGGCGCCGCCGCCACCATCGGCGGGTTCGCCATGCCGGCGATCGGACAGAACGCGGCGGCCAAAACGCTGCGCTTCGTGCCGCAAGCCAACCTCGCCAATTTTGACCCGATCTGGGGCACGCAATATGTGGTGCGCAACGCCGCGGCCATGGTGTGGGACACGCTGTACGGCGTCGATTCCAAGCTGCAGCCGCAGCGCCAGATGGCGGAGAGCGAAAGCGTGTCCGCCGACGGGCTGACCTGGACCTTCAAGCTGCGTTCCGGCCTGAAATTTCATGACGGCTCCCCGGTGCTCTCGCGTGACGTGGTCGCCAGCCTCGCGCGCTGGGCCGTGCGCGACCCGATGGGCCAGATGCTGCTTGCGATCCAACAGGAGCTGGTCGCGATCGATGATCTGAGCTTCAAGTGGGTGTTGAAGAAGCCCTATCCCAAGATGCTGCTGGCGCTTGGCAAGAACGGAACGCCGATGGCGTTCATCATGCCTGAGCGGCTGGCGAAGACCGATCCGTTCCAGCAGGTCTCCGAATTCGTCGGCTCCGGCCCGATGCGCTTCGTGCGCAACGAATGGACGCCCGGCGCCAAGGCGGTGTTCGAGCGCTTCGCCGATTATGTTCCGCGCGCCGAGCCCGCGAGCTGGCTGGCCGGCGGCAAGCGCATGTTGATCGACCGGATCGAATGGATCGTGTTGCCGGATCCGGCGACGGCCTCGGCCGCGCTGCAGAATGGCGAAGTCGATTGGTGGGAAAACCCGCTCAGCGATCTGGTGCCGAGCCTGCGCCGCAACCGCAACATCGACGTCGACATCGCCGATCCGTTCGGCAACATCGGCTCCTTCCGCATGAACCACCTGCATCCGCCCTTCAACAACCCCGGCGTCCGCCGCGCGGTGCTGATGGCGCTGAATCAGGAAGACTACATGCGCGCCGTGGTGGGCGACGACGAGAAGCTTTGGAAGCGGCTGCCCAGCCACTTCACGCCCGGCTCGCCCAGCTACACTGAAGTGGGCGGCGACATCCTGAAGGGTCCGCGCAATCTGGACGCGGCCAAGAAGCTGCTGGCGGAGAGCGGCTACAAGGGCGAGCCTGTCATCTGCATCGTGGCGCAGGATCAGGCGATCACCAAAGCGCAGGGCGACATCACCGCCGACCTGCTGAAGAAGCTTGGCATGAACGTCGATTTCGTCGCGACCGATTGGGGCACCACCGGCACGCGCCGCGCCTCCAAGGCCCCTCCGGGGCAGGGCGGCTGGAGCATGTTCCACACCTGGCACGCCGGCGCTGACTGCCTGAGCCCGGCCGGCTACAACGCCCTGCGCACCAACGGCGAGAAGGCTTGGTTCGGCTGGCCGGACAGCCCGAAGGTGGAGGCGGCGATCGACGATTGGTACGCGGCGCCCGACGCCGCGGCGGAAAAGAAAGCGATCGACGCGATCAACACCGCAGCCTTCGAACATGTGATCTATGCGCCGACCGGCTTCTTCCTGTCCTATCAGGCTTGGCGGAAAAACGTCAGCGGCGTCACCAGCGGCCCGCTTCCCTTCTTTTGGGGCGTGACCAAGGCCTAATCCGCCGAGGCCGCGTCAGGACACACCATGCTGTCTTATTTGGTTGGCCGGATCGCCGCCACCATCCCCGTCATGGGGGTGGTGGCGCTTTTCGTCTTCAGTCTGCTCTATGTCGCGCCGGGCGATCCGGCGGCGATCATCGCGGGCGATCAGGCGACGCCGGAGGATGTGGAGCGCATCCGCGCCGGCCTCGGCCTGGATCGTCCGTTCCTGATCCGCTTCGGCGATTGGTCCTGGAACATCATCCAGGGCGATCTGGGCACCTCGATCTTCACCAACCTGCCGGTCACGCAACTGATCGCGCAGCGGCTGGAGCCGACGCTGTCGCTGATGATCATCACCCTGGTGCTGGCGATTTTGATCGCCGTGCCCATGGGCGTTGTGGCGGCCTGGAAGTCCTCCAGCTGGATCGACTGGACCGTGATGGGCTTCGCGGTCTTCGGCTTCTCCGTCCCGGTGTTCGTGGTGGGCTATCTGCTGGCCTATGTCTTCGCGCTGGAGCTGGAGTGGCTGCCCGTGCAGGGCTACACCCCCTTCTCCCAGGGGTTCTGGCCCTGGCTGGAGAATCTGGTGCTGCCGGCCGTGGCGCTGGGCGGCGTCTACATCGCGCTGATCGCGCGGATCACCCGCGCGACCATGCTGGAGGTGCTCCAGCAGGATTATGTCCGCACCGCGCGGGCGAAGGGCGTGGGGCGCGGCGGCGTGCTGTTCATCCATGCGCTGAAGAACGCCGCGGTGCCGATCGTGACCGTGATCGGCATCGGCATCGCGCTGCTGATCGGCGGCGCGGTGGTGACGGAGAGCGTTTTCGCGATCCCCGGCCTCGGCCGCCTGACGGTCGACGCGATCCTGCGGCGCGACTATCCGGTGATCCAAGGCGTCGTGCTGCTGTTCAGCTTTGTCTACGTCTTGGTCAATCTGATGATCGACGTGCTCTACACCCTTCTTGACCCGAGGATCCGCTATTGACCCCCGTCGCCGCCGCGGAAATGCCGGATATTCTGCCTTCGGTGAAGCCGAAGCGCGGCTTCGTCGGCTTCATCAAACGCAACCCCATGATCGCGGCGGGCGGCTTTCTGCTGCTGATGATGATCGGGATGGCGATCCTGGCGCCTATTTTATGGACAGTTGATCCGACCGCCCTGTCGCCGGCGCGGCGCACTCGGGCGCCGTCCGCGCTTTACTGGTTCGGCACCGACATGCTCGGCCGCGACGTCTACAGCCGCGTGGTCTACGGCGCGCGGGTGTCGCTGATCGTCGGGTTCTCGGTCGCGCTGCTCGCCTCCATGATCGGGCTGCTGATCGGCCTGGTCTCCGGCATGGTGCGCTGGGCGGACGGCGTGATCATGCGCGTCATGGACGGGTTGATGTCGATCCCGCCGATCCTGGTGGCCATCGCCCTGATGGCGCTGACCCGCGGCAGCATCCAGAACGTCATCATCGCGATCACGATCGCGGAGATTCCCCGCGTTTCGCGCCTTGTGCGTGGCGTGGTGCTGAGCCTGCGCGAGCAGCCCTACGTCGACGGCGCGATCGCGTCGGGCAGCCGGGGGCCCGCCATCATCCTGCGCCACATCCTGCCGAACACGCTGCCGGCGATCACCGTGCAGGCGACCTACATCTGCGCCAGCGCGATGATCGTGGAGGCGATCTTGAGCTTCATCGGCGCCGGCGTGCCGCCGCAGACCCCCAGCTGGGGCAACATCATGGCCGAGGGCCGCGCGCTCTGGCAGGTGAAGCCGCATATCGTGTTCTTCCCGGCCGTGTTCCTGTCGGTGACGGTGCTGGCGGTCAATCTTTTGGGCGATGGGCTGCGCGACGCGCTCGACCCCCGCATGGCGAAGCGGATCTGATCTCATGGCCCTGTTGGAAGTCGAAAATCTCCAGACTCATTTCCGCACGCCCGATGGCGTGAACCGCGCGGTGGACGGCGTGTCTTTCTCGGTCGAGGCCGGCGAGACGCTGGCCATCGTCGGCGAGTCCGGCTGCGGCAAGTCCGTGACCTCGATGTCGATCCTGCGCTTGATCCAGGAGCCGCCTGGCAAGATCGCGGGCTCGATCAAGTTCGACGGGCGCGAGCTGCTGGACCTCTCCGAAGAGGAGATGCAGAAGATCCGCGGCAACGAGATCAGCATGATCTTCCAGGAACCGATGACCAGCCTGAACCCAGTGCTGACGGTCGGCTGGCAGATCGCGGAGACGGTGCGGCTGCATCAGGGCCTCGACCGCAAGGCGGCGGAGGCGCGCGCGGTGGAGACCCTGACCCTGGTCGGCATCCCGGAGCCGGCGCGGCGCGCCCGGGAGTATCCGCATCAGCTCTCAGGCGGCATGCGCCAGCGCGTCATGATCGCGATCGCCTTGGCCTGCAACCCCAAACTGCTGATCGCGGACGAGCCGACCACGGCGCTGGATGTGACCATTCAGGCGCAGATCCTGGATCTGATGGCGGATCTGAAATCCCGGGTCGGCGCGGCGATCGTGCTGATCACCCATGATCTGGGCGTCGTCGCCGAGGTCGCCGAGCGGGTGGTGGTGATGTACGCCGGACGCAAGGTGGAGGAGGCCAAGGTCGGCCCGCTGTTCGCCCATCCGCGCCATCCCTACACCCAGGGCCTGCTGGGCGCGGTGCCTAAGC
>JBMLRS010000452.1:0-3896 GCA_049240905.1 Elsteraceae bacterium | reverse complement strand
ACAGGTCGGCGGCCATGCCGGCGCAGTCGCCCACGTTGTCGCCCACGTTGTCGGCAATCACCGCAGGGTTGCGCGGGTCGTCCTCAGGGATGCCGGCTTCGACCTTGCCCACCAGGTCGGCGCCGACGTCGGCGCCCTTGGTGAAGATGCCGCCGCCCAAGCGCGCGAAAATGGAGATCAGAGACGCGCCGAAGCTCAAGGCGACCAGGGCCTCCAGCGTCTTGCGCAGTTCAACCCCCGCCAGCTTCAGTCCGATGTAGTAGACGCCCACGCCCAACAGGCCGAGCCCGACCACCAGCATGCCGGTGATCGCGCCTGACTTGAACGCAATGTCCAGAGCGGCCGACATGCCGTGCCGGGCGGCTTCAGCCGTGCGCACGTTGGCGCGGACCGACACGTTCATGCCGACATAACCGGCGGCGGCCGAGAGAACGGCGCCGATCACAAAACCGAAGGCCACCAAGGGCCCGAGCAGAAACAGCAACAGCACGGCGATCGCGGCGCCGACGATGGCGACGGCCTTATACTGACGGTTCAAGAAGGCGGTCGCGCCTTCCTGAATGGCCGCAGCGATCTCACGCATGCGGTCCGTGCCGGTGGCCGCCGCCAGCACCTGCCGGCTCGCGACAACACCATAGAGCAGCGCCAGAGCACCTCCGGCGATCACAATCAGGTATGCCAATGTCATGGAGCGTGGTCCTCAAAAAGAGACAGCATGGCGGTATATGGGTATTGGAAATCATACGAATCGCGGCAAAAAAGCGATTCGGCGACTATTTGACAGAAGACCAGCACCCACGCAATGCGGCTAAATCGAGGCGGACGCCTCGGAATTAGGCCGACTGTCTTGCCAATAGGCTACGCCACCCTAATTTTCTGCCCTACGCTTAACGCGAGGCCACGCGGCGCGGTCAGACCGCCGCGCGCCGGCCCCCGCTGAGCTTCAGCCAGATCAGTCCGACCATGATCATGAGCGCGAGCGGCGCCACGCCCCAGTTCACCGCCTGCCAACCGATCGTATGCAGCAAATGCCCAGCGGCGAAGGAGCCGGCCGCGCTGGAGCCGAAGACCAGGAAGTCGTTGATCGCCTGAACCTTGGCCTTTTCTTCGGGCAGATAGGCCTCTGTCAGCAGCGTTGTGGCCCCGACGAACAGGAAATTCCAGCCGACCCCTAGCAACACCAACCCAACCCAGAAATGCGGGATCGACAGGCCGCTGATGCTGGCGACGATGCTGCCGACCAGCAGCACCACGCCCACCTGCATCACCGTCAACACGCCAAAGCGGGTGATGAGATGGCCGGTGAAAAAGGCTGGAGCGAACATTCCCAGGACATGCCACTGAATGACGAAGGCCGAGTCGTTGAACGCGTAATCGCAGGCGGCCATCGCCAGCGGGGTCGCCGTCATCACCAGCACCATGACGCCGTAGGCGATCATGCCGCCAAAGGCGGCGACGATGAACACGGGCTGCGCGATGATCTTCGCCATCGGCCGACCGCCGCCGAAATGACTGCGCGGGGGCTTGGGAATCCTCAGGAAGGCGAGCACCGCCATGTTCGCGATCGACAGCAAGCAGATGAACAGGAACAGCCCGGCGAAGGGGTAGAGCGGCAGATAGTCCCGCGTCATGGTCGCCATCTGCGGTCCGAACACCGCGGCCGCCACGCCCCCGGTCAGCACGAAGGAAATCGCCTTCGGCTTGAATTTGGCGTCGGCCGCGTCGGCGGCGGCGAATCGGTAGTATTGGGAGGTCGCGTTCGCCATGCCTAGGAGCAGGCCGCTGAGGCAGAACAACAGGAAGCTGCCTTGGATGATCGCGAAGGTCGCGCAGCCGGCGCCGACCATTTGGGTTGAAGCGCCGAGAATGAATCCGGCGCGCCGGCCGATACGCGCCATCAGCAGCGACGCCGGGATCGTCACCGCCATCGTCGCGGTGAACTGCAGGGCGATCGGCAAGGTCGCCAGCGACTTGTCGACCGCCAGCATGTGACCGACCAGCGCCGAAGCGGTCGTCACCATAATCGTCCCGGTCACGGCCAAGCCTTGCGCGGAGGCCAGAATCAAGACGTTGCGTTGCGCGCTGGTCATGCCGGCCGCCCTAACTCACATAAAGGAAAAAATGAAAGATCAACCGCCGACGGACGGACGGATGCCACGCACGTTGATGCTCTGGACGATCTTGATCGTGGACCCGACCCGACGATTGAACTCGTAATTCGCCGCCTCGGTCAAATGCGATTTGACCTGATCGATGTTTTCGATGCCCTGCCGGGCCGGCTGGGTGATGTCCCGCCGTTCGGTCAACTGAACCAACTCCGTGCGAAAGAAGTCACGCAGCCAGGGCTGCGCCTTTCGCACCTCCGCCAGGGCGTTGCCCTGACGGGTTTCGACCGTGAGGGCGTAGCCCCAGCTCTCGACTGAGCCATTGGCGGCTTTGATCGGCACATAGAGGATGTCGAGGTCGACGAAAGCCGGGATCGCGGCCTGAGCCGCTTCGCGCCGCTCAAGGATATCGCGGTAGAGGATGACGCCGCCGCCGACAAAGCCGCCGAGCCCGACAAACATCAGCAATCCGAGAAAAACCCTAATCACCGAATGAACCCACCGCTGTCGCGCCGAAATCAGCCATGTCGATACCCAAGAACCGCCGGGGTGACGTCTTGCCCATCTTCGGCCAAGGCGACGACGCCGCGTCCTTCCATCATCTTGCCGATCAGGGTGACGCTGACGCCCTGAGCCGACGCGATCTCCATTACTTTATAATGGTTTGTCGGGCTTGCCGTAAATAACAGTTCGTAATCGTCCCCGCCCGACAGGGCGCGGGAACGGGTGAAGGCGGGGTTCAAGGCCATGGCCGCGCGCCCGCCGGAGGATAAGGGAAGCCGCGCCGCCTCGACGCGCGCCGCCAATCCGGACTCCGCGGCGAGGTGCGAAAGATCAGCCATAAGCCCGTCCGAGACGTCGAGCGCCCCGCTGGCGACGCCCACCAGCGCCCTGCCCAGCCCCAATCTCGGGCGCGGCAACCGATAACGATCGATCAGGCCCGCCGCCTCGCTCTCAGGCAGGCTGAGCCGCCCTTGCAGCAGATCAAGGCCCAAGGCGGCGTCGCCGATGGTGCCGCTGACATAGACGTCGTCGCCGGCTTTCGCCCCGCTGCGCGAGAGGTAACCCCGACCGACTCGGCCGAAGGCGGTGATGCTGATGGTGATCGGCCCCGGAGTCGCGACGCTGTCGCCGCCAGACAGCGCGATCGCAAACTCGCGCTGGTCAGCGTCAAGTCCGGCGGCGAATCCCGCCACCCACTCATCGTCGATCGACTTCGGCAGAACCAGGGCGAGGCTGTAGGCGACCGGAGTCGCCCCCATCGCGGCGAGGTCGGAGAGGTTCACCCGCAACGCCTTGCGGCCGAGACTGTCGGCCGGTTCGTCCCCGATAAAGTGAACCCCGGCGACCATGGCGTCGGTGGTGACGACCAACCGCTCTCCGGCGGGAAGGTCAATCAGCGCCGCGTCGTCCGTGAGATTGAGCGCGCCCGGATAACCTGCGGCCAACGGCGCGAAATAGCGGCGAATCCGTCCGAACTCGCCTACCCCGGCGGGCTTTGCCTGGGTCACGCCGCCGGTTCGCGCGCCGCTGGCTCGCGGGCGGGCATCTCGGCTTCGCGGATGCGATGGGCCAGCGCGTCCAACACGCCGTTGACCATGGCGGGTTCGCGGCCCTCGAAGAAGCCTTTGGCCAGCGTCACATACTCGTCGATCACCACGCGCACGGGAATGTCGATGAAGGTCAAAAGTTCTGCGACCCCGGCGCGCAGCACCGCGCGCAGCACAGCCTCCAGCTTCGCCACCGTCCAGCCCTTCGCCATCGTGGAGGAGCTCGAGATGGTGGCGACCG
>JBMLRS010000451.1:0-1404 GCA_049240905.1 Elsteraceae bacterium | reverse complement strand
CACAAGCGGAAAAGCGCCCTGATCCTCTCGGTCGCACAGGCCGCGTCGGCGAAGATCAATCTGACCCTGCGCGTCACAGGCAAGCGCGCCGACGGCTACCATCTGCTCGACAGCCTGGTCGCCTTCGCCGGCGTCGGCGACACGGTCGAGCTGCGCCCGGCGGAGCGCTATTCCCTGACCATCGACGGCCCCTTCGCCGAAAGCCTGACGAACGATCCGGACAATCTGGTCACCCGCGCGATCGAAAGCTTGGCCGAGGCCTTGGGTCGGCGACCCGCCGTCGCCGCGCGGCTGACCAAGCGTCTGCCCACATCCAGCGGAATCGGCGGCGGCTCGGCGGACGCGGCGGCCGCCCTGCGCGCGCTGCTGTCGCTCTGGTCGATCACGCCCGAACGTGAGGCGCTGGCCAGCCTCGCGCTTTCTCTCGGCGCGGACGTGCCGGTCTGTCTGGAGAGCGCGCCATGCCGCATGCAGGGCGTCGGCGACCTCCTCACGCCGGTCTTCGCCCTGCCATCCGTCCCGATCGTTCTGGTCAATCCCGGCGTCCCCACGCCCACTGGCGCCGTGTTCAAGGCGCGAACCGCCGCCTTTTCCGCTCCGCTGCCGCCGCCGGACGGATTCGACGCCGCCACCCTCGCCGCCTTCGTGGCCGAGGGCGGCAACGACCTCGCCCCGCCAGCCCGCCGCTTGGTTCCGGTGATCGACGCCGTGCTGGCCGGGCTCAACGATCAGCCGGAATGCCGCGTCGCCGCCATGTCCGGCTCAGGCGCCACCTGTTTCGGCCTGTTCAAGACGCCCGCCGCCGCCAAGTCCGCCGCAGCCGCGATCAAGGCGGCGCAACCGGGTTGGTGGGCGGTCGCCTCGCATCTGACGCGCTGAGTTTGGGGCGACGCGAGTCTGGGCTTGCCCCGCCGACTCCGCCCCGCTATTTTCCGCGTCCTTGTTGGGGCGTCGCCAAGTGGTAAGGCAGCGGTTTTTGGTACCGCCATCCGCAGGTTCGAATCCTGCCGCCCCAGCCAAGCTCTCGCGCCTCGTCGAGCGTTCGACGCCGCCGCGCGCCCAAGCAAACATCAATGAAATAAACCCGGCCCGCGCATTGCGCTCGATCGGCCCCGTATCCATGTGCGGAACATGGGATTATTGATCCCGACGGACTTTGTTTTAGCGTCCGCCGCCGCCTCCTGGGGAATGACATGGCCAAAGAACAAAAGCGCGGCAATCGTGAGACCAAGAAGCCGAAAGCCAAGAAGACCGTCGTCGTCTCAACCGCCGCCGCCGGCTCCGTCAAAGGCCTCACGCCGCAACCCGTCCTGCCGCGCAAGAAGGGCTGATCGCGCCTACGCCGGCTCGTCCATGAAGCTGACATGGGCCGCCACGATGCGCCAGCCCTCGGGCATCCGCGCC
>JBMLRS010000450.1:0-1644 GCA_049240905.1 Elsteraceae bacterium | reverse complement strand
GATCCGCCGGTGCAGAGCGTGATCCTGGCCGACCAGAAGCGCCTGGACGTCGACGCCTACGCCCGCTTCCGCATCATCGACCCGCGCCTGTTCAATCAGCGCGTCCGAGATGAAGCGAACGCGCGCACCCGGCTCGCTCCAATCGTGAACTCGAGCATGCGCCGCGTGCTTGGCAACGCGAGCTTGGCGAACGTGCTGTCGACCGATCGCGATCGGATCATGGCGGACATCCAGAAAGAGGTGAACGACGCCGCGCGCGACTTCGGGATCGAAATCGTCGACGTGCGTCTGCGTCGCGCGGATCTTCCGCAGCAGACCTCGGAGGCGATCTTCAACCGGATGCGGTCCGAGCGTGAGCGTGAGGCCAAGGAAGCCCGCGCGCAGGGCGAAGAGGAGCGGCAGCGCATTCAGTCCCGCGCCGATCGCGATCGCTCCGTCCTCCTGGCCGAAGCGCAGCGTGAGGCGCAGACCATGCGCGGCGAGGGCGACGGGCTGGCGGTGAAGATCTATGCGGACGCCTTCGGCCGCGATCCGAACTTCTTCGCCTTTTACCGCTCGATGCAGGCCTATCGTGAATCCATGTCGGGCGGCGACACGACCATGGTGTTGTCGCCGGAAATGTCGTTCTTTCGCTTTATGAGCAATCCAAACGGGGCTGCGTCTCCGACGCCGCCTAAACCTTGAGGACCCTGGGCGGCGCCCGCTGTTCACGGACGCCGCCCACTGCCATAGTTCCTTCACAGTCGCGTGTCAGATCAGACGCGTCGCCAAGTCGGACCTCCAGGCGTTCGGCGCCGGCGGCCAGAAATAAAGGAGAAAACAAGATCATGGCTCTTCGCTTCGATCCGCTTAAGCGCGTTGGCGCGGCGGTCGCGCTGGCCGTCATGTTGGGCGCGGCCGTCGCGCCTTCCCCCAGCCACGCGCGCGGCCCGACCGAAAGCTTCGCCGACCTCGCGGAAAAGCTTCTCCCGGCTGTCGTCAACATTTCAACCGTGCAGAACGCCAGAGCCGAAGGCGCCGCGCCAGGCGGCCAGCCTGGGCAGCGTCGCGGCCCGGACGTGCCTCGCTTCCCGCCGGGATCCCCGTTCGAGGAGTTCTTCAAGGAATTCTTCGATCGTCAGCAGCGCGGTGACGGCGCGCGTCCGGACTCGGCGCCCCGCCGCTCCAGCTCGCTTGGCTCCGGCTTCATCATCGATTCCACGGGCTACGTCGTCACCAACAACCATGTGATCGACGGCGCGGACGAGATCAACGTTATCCTGCATGACGACACGACCTTGAAGGCGCGTTTGATCGGCAAGGATCCGGCGACCGATCTGGCGCTTCTGAAGGTTGATCCCAAAAAGCCGCTGGCTTCCGTGCCGTGGGGCAACAGCGACAAGGCGCGGATCGGCGATCCGGTGGTCGCGATTGGCAATCCTCTTGGTCTTGGCGGCACCGTGACCGCGGGCATCATCTCCGCGCGATCGCGCGACATCGGCTCCGGCCGATATGACGATTTCCTGCAGACCGACGCCTCGATCAACAAAGGCAACTCCGGCGGACCCATGTTCAACATGGCCGGCGAAGTGATCGGCATCAACACGGCGATCTACTCGCCGAGCGGCGGATCGATCGGCATCGGTTTCGCGATCCCGGCCTCCC
>JBMLRS010000449.1:0-8732 GCA_049240905.1 Elsteraceae bacterium | reverse complement strand
GCCGACGGCGGCGCTGGATCGGCAAAGCGGCCAGGAGGTCGTCACCTTGCTGCGCGATCTTGCGCGTCGCCGCGGCGTGCCGATTCTCCTGGTGACGCATGATCCCCGGATTCTGGACATCGCGGACCGGATCGTCGCGATGGAGGACGGCCGGATCACCGGTTAGCGCGTTTTCGGCTTTTTGTGATTCAGGCTGAAGTGAAGACGCTCTAATCGGCGACGAAAATCTCGATCCGCTCTTTACCGCGCCCGATGTTCTTTCGCCGGAGCGTGACCGCGCCGACCTCCCCGGTGCGCTTGAGATGCGTGCCCCCGCACGGCACGGCCGCGAAGCCTTCGATCCGCCAGAAGCGCCGCTCCCGCGCGCGGTCGCTGAAGTCGCTCTCGATCGGCAGATCTGACGCGACGATCTCCATCGCCGAGCGCGAGAGATCCTCCAGCATCGGCGTGACGGAGCTGTCGAGCGCGAAGTCGATTCGCGCTTTGTCGACCGCGATATGCGCTCCGATCTTCGCCACGTCGGGAAGACGCCGCATGACCAGCTCCAGCGTCAGTTCGGCGGCGAAATGCAGGCGCATCAGCCGTCGCCGTCGGTGGCCGTCGATCTCGATCAGCACCGGGTCGCCGACGTTCAAGCCATGGTCGGCGGGCAGGCGATAGCGGAGCGACAGCCCGTCCTTGCGCGCTTCGAGGACCGGTCGCCCGCCGATGGTTCCCACGTCGCTCTCCTGCCCGCCTGAAAAGGCGTAGAAGATGGTCTCCGCGAGCGACAGCTCGGCGCCGTCGATCTCGCTGACGTGGGTCTCCAGCGTCGTGAGATAAGGGTCGTCCCAGAAGATCTTGCGCGTCATGGCCATCCCGAAAACCGAAGCGACGTCGCCCTCCAGCATAGAGCTTTGAACGGCGGGAACGCGTTTGAAATGCGTCACGCTGAATAGTATAAGCATTCTAGACTATCGCTAAATCAGAGCGCGTGAGGCCAGCGACGATGACGGATGCGGCGCTGAAGCTGGAAGGAGCGTTGGACGGATGGGCCGTGCTCGATTCCGTCGCCGAGAGCATCCTCATCACGGATGCGGATCTCGAACAGCCCGGCCCAAAGATCTTGTACGCCAACTCAGCCTTCGAGCGGATGACAGGGTGGACGAGGAGCGAAATCATTGGGCGCTCCCCCCGCATGTTCCAAGGCGCATTGACCGACCTCGCCGTGTTCGAACCGCTTCGGTCGCTTCTCAGCGCCGGCCGGATATGGGAGGGGCGCACCGTCAATTATCGCCGCTCCGGCGAGCCTTACTGGCTTGAATGGTCGATCAGCCCAGCCCCGGGTCCGGATGGTCGAACGGCCTATTACGTGGCTGTGCAGCGCGACGTCACGCGCTATGTCGAGCTCGAGCGGGCCAGCGAACAGGCGGCGGCGGCGAAGAACGACTTCCTGGCGATGATGACGCATGAGCTGCGCATGCCTCTGTCGATCATCATCGGCTACTCCGACCTTCTGGCGCAGTCCGGCGCGAGAAATCCAGAGAGCCTCGATCGCTACGCGCAGGTGTTGAGGCAGAACGCCGCTTCGTTGATGGAGACGGTGGAAGGGATCCTCGACCACGCGAAAACCGGGAGCGGCTTTGTGGAATTGGCGCTGGTCGATCTTGATCTGCGTTACATTCTTGAGGATTGCCTGGCGCTGTTGCGGCCGAACGCCGAGATGCGGGGGGCCACCTTGTCCTTGGCTCCGGGCGCGCCCGAGATCGTGATCGCCGATGAACTGAGGCTTCGACAGATCTTCAACAACATCCTCGGCAACGCTCTCAAGCATGGCCGCGACGGGGGGCGCGTCGAAGCGTCGGTGGCGGGGGACGAAGCGGGCGTGACGGTGCTGATTCGCGACGACGGCCCGGGCATCCCCGAGGAGATGCGGCTTCGCGTGTTCGAACCCTTCGTTCAGGTGCACTCCGCGCTGAGCCGGGTGGCGCGCGGCGTTGGGCTGGGGCTCGCGATCGTGCAGCGCTTCACCGAATTGCACGGTGGAACCGTGGAAATATTGCCGGGGAATGGCAATGGGTCTACGTTTAAACTGTGGTTTCCGCGCCGCCCCGTTGGCGCGGACGTCTCCTGAGTTGGCGTCCGGGGGGTCAGCGAAAAGACATCATTGAAAGGTGCAGCCGCCCTTCCAAAACGACTTTGACGATGTGGCCTACTTTATGGACTCCAAAGACTCCCCAGCCGCGCTCAGCCCAGCCGTGGCTGACCTCTTCCAACGGTGGATGGCGCTTTCCGAGCTGGAGCTGCGCTCCTTCACCGCGCTTGTGAAGGAGGTGGAGTCCGCCTCCGCCGTCGTCGAATCAAGCACGGTCGAGCTGTCGGATCAGTTCCGCAGCCTGGCGGGCGCAGCCCAAGGCCAGATCGTCAGCATCGATTCAATCATCGCAGTGGCCAACAGCGTGACGGTGGATGGCGAGCAAGTCCCGCTGTCCAACATCACCAGCTATGTCGAGAAAGTGCTGGCGAGCGTGATCCAGACGATCCTGGATCTCTCCAAACACGCGATGTCGATGGTCTATTCGCTCGACGACGTCGCCAAGGAGGTGGACGAAGCCGAGAAGTCGATCGGCGCGATTGAAGGCATCAATCGCATGACGAATCTGCTGGCGTTGAACGCGACCATCGAAGCGCATCGCGCGGGCGACGCTGGTCGCACCTTCGCGGTGGTGGCGAACGAGGTCCGCGAGCTGTCAAAATCGACCAACACGCTGGCGGTCCGGATGCGCCAGCAGATCGGCTCGGTGGCCAGTGGCGTCAGAAAAAGCCATTCTATTCTAACAAACATTGCATCGATTGATCTTTCCGATCATATCCACGCAAAAGATCGGTTGGATCAACTGATGACGGGCCTGACGGATCAGAGCCGCGAGTTCAACAAGCTGGTCGGGCAGGTCGCCGGAGAGGCGGAGACGCTGAATGCGGCGATCGGCAGGATCATCACCGGCATCCAGTTTCAAGATCGAACGAAGCAGCATCTGGAGCATGTGATTGGCACCATGAACGTTCTGAGCGAGGCGATCCAAGGCTTGAAGTCGGACACCCGCGACATTGTGCCGGGTCTGCCCGACGATCAAACATTTGACATGGCGTCGTTTGAGAAGATCCTTCACGCGCAAACTTTGGGGAAGGTAAGGACACGCTTCCTTGAAGAGGTTTTGAACGGCGCGCAAACCGGCGTCGCCTTTGAGGAAGACCAAGGCGGCAGCGTCGAACTGTTCTGACGCGCGGCCGCATCCTCTTGTCGGTCATCACGAAAGCAGGCGGACTTCATGGAATACAAGACGGTCACCAACGGCTCCGCCTTCGAGATACATATCCGGGGACGCTTCACCTTCGCGGACTATCCGGTTTTTCGAGAGCTTTTGAAAACGGTCGAGTTGGACGCGGGAAAATCCCTGGTCTTCGACATGAACGACGTCACTTTCGTCGACTCCTCGGCGCTTGGCATGTTGCTGATCGCGCATGAGGAGGCGAAGAAGACGGGCGGGCTGATCGTCTTGCGTAAGCCGCAAGGACAGGTGCGCCGGACTCTTGAGGTCGCATCGATGGATAGTCTCTTCAAGATCGAAACCTGATCCGCGTCACGCTCGGAGGCCCTTGTGGGGTTGAACAACGCCCAGAACCGGCAAGGCCATGGCGACGACCGACGCGGCGTCCGATTGCTTCGAGTGCCGACCGACGACGTCTCGCTGGTTGAAGATCTGAGCGCGGGCGAAGGCTTCGCGGTGGAGCCGATCGAGGGCGACGCGCGCTATGACGACCTGCTGTCCCAGTTTGGTCCCGCGAAGCTTGTCGTCTCCGTGTCGACCGAAACGGCGTTTCGATGCGCCTTGTCGCATGCGCTGGCGGTCGCGCTGGCGAAGCGGCTGCAAATGGAAGTGAGCGCGCTGGGCGATATGGAGATCGCGACGCAGGAAGCGATTGGCAATGCGGTTCTGCACGGAAACTTGGCTTTGCCGACCCTGCGGGCCGCCGATCCGTCCGATTTGGAGCGTCGCATCAGGGAAATAGAGACGCGCCTCAAGGATCCTGCTTACTCGCGACGCCGCGTCACTGTCGCCTGCGGCTGGACCGAGACGAGCTTGTGGGTCGATGTTTGCGACCAAGGAGAGGGGTTTTTCGAGGCCGCCCTACCCAGCGCCGACGCGGTCGCAGGGGGAGGCAGAGGCTTGGGGATGATTCGGCGGCTCGCCACCGAAGTCGCCTATGACCAGCAGAGCCGACGCATGCGGATGACCTTCTCCATCGCCGGCCTTCAGGGAGCGCGCTGACGATGTCGGTCGGGGCCGACGCCGAGTTTGACGAGGTCATTCGACGATCGCGTGTTCTCATTGTGGACGACACCGCGGCGAACCGCGATCTGATCCGCGGCTATCTGGAGCTGTCCGGCTTCACCAACATCGAGGCCGCGGTCGACGGGGTCGACGCGCTGGAGCGGGTGGCCGCGCAGGAGCCGGACATCGTGATCCTGGATCTCGCGATGCCGCGGATGAACGGGTTCGACGTTTGCAAGCAACTGATCCAGACCGAGGGTCGATCCCTGCCGATCCTCGTGCAGACGGCGTTTGGCGGCGCGACCGAACGCAGCCGAGCCTTCGAGGCGGGCGCGACCGACTTCATCACCAAGCCGATTCATCGCATCGAGCTGCTGGCGCGCGTCCGCCTGCATCTGGAGAACCGGGCTCTGATCTCGCGGCTGCAGATCTATCATGACCGCGTGAAGGCGGAATTGAGCGTCGCCCGCTCGATGCAGGTCAATTTGTTGCCCTCACCTTCCAGCCTGTCGGATCTCCGCTTCAGCGCCGGCCTGGACGTCGCGGCTGTCTTCGAACCTTCTTCCGAGCTGGGGGGCGATCTTTGGGGCCTGCGCGCGCTTGACGCCAATCGGATCGCGCTCTTCTCGTTCGACGTCTGCGGCCATGGCGTCACGGCGGCGTTGAACGCTTTCCGGCTCCACACGCTCATCAACTCCAGCATGGCCGACGAGGCCCCGGGCATGGTGCTGGGCAAGCTGAGCGATCGGCTCCGCGCGTTGCTCGCCCGCGGGGAGTTCGCGACGATGCTTTACGCGGTGATCGATCTGAGCGCTAACCAACTGCACTACGCGTCGGCCGCCGCCCCCGTGCTGGCGCTGCAGACGCCCGCGGGCGAGACGCGCTTCCTGAACACAGCCGGCCTGCCTTTGGCGGTCGTGGATGGTCAGAGCTATGTCCAACGGTCGGTGGATTTTCCCGTCGGAGCCTCACTCTATCTGTTCAGCGACGCGCTCACCGAAACCCAGGACGCGCAGGGCGCGCTCTGGGACAGCGACGATCTTCTGACCTCTTTGGCCGGTCGGCGGCACAGCCCGAGCGCCGAAGTCGCCCTGGGGCAGGTGATCGAAGAGTTTCGCGCGAAGCGGGAAGCCTATTTGGCCGACGATCTGACGGCGATCTGCATTCGCCGACTGTGAGCCGTCGTCAGATCCGCAGTCGCTGGGTGTTGGACAACGCCATGATCTGCGGCGCGATCTTTTCGATTGGCAGCTCTTCCGCCGTCGCTCCCAGTTGAAAGGCGGCTTTCGGCATCCCGTAGATCATCGCCGTGGATTCATGTTCGCCGATCGTATGTGCGCCCGCCTCCCGCATCCGAAGCAAACCCTCCGCGCCGTCGCGCCCCATGCCGGTCAGGATCACCCCGATCGCGCTTTTTCCGGCGCACTCAGCGACGGACAGGAAGAGCGCGTCGACTGAGGGTCGATGCCCTGAGACGGGCGGGTCCTGGCCGATCTGGCAGACGTAATTGGCGCCGGAACGGCCGAGGCGCAGGTGGAAGCCGCCGGGCGCGAGATAGACATGGCCGGGCAGGAGCCGATCTCCATGCGCGGCCTCCGCCACCCGAACCGCCGAGAGGCTGTCGAGCCGCGCTGCGAAGGTCGTCGTGAAGCGGGCGGGCATGTGCTGGGCGATCAGCACCGCGGGGGCGTCGGCCGGCAGGGCCGCGATCAGCACGCGCAAAGCCTCGACGCCGCCGGTCGACGCCCCGATTGCGACGAGCATCTCGGTCGATCGAATTCTTCCGGACTCCACCCGCTTGGCGGGGGGCTGCGCGGCGCCTTGTCCGCTCGGCGTCGAGACGAGGGCGTGAACCCGCGCTCCCGCGGCCGCCGTCACCTTGGCGATCAATTCTTCGCGAAGGGCGCTCAAGCCTTCTCGCAGGCCGATCTTCGGCTTCGGCACGAAATCCACGGCGCCGAGCTCCAACGCCCGCATGGTCGCGTCCGCGCCCGCGTCGGTCAGGCTCGACACCATCACCACCGGAGTAGGCCGCAGCGTCATAAGACGCTCAAGGAAGGCGAGCCCGTCCATGTTGGGCATCTCGATGTCCAGCGTCAGGACGTCCGGGTTCAAGGACTTGATCAGGCCGCGCGCGATCAGCGGATCCGACGCGGTCCCGACCACCTCGATATGCGGCGCGGAATTCAACAGTTCTGACAGCAAAGCGCGGATCAGCGCGGAGTCGTCGATCACCAACACTTTGATTCGGCGGCCGGTCATCGTCGATCTCAATCAAACAGTTCGATCGACCCGCCGACAGCCTGCTGGCGGAGACGATCGCGATAGGACAGTTCCTCTTCGAAGACTTCGACGTCGGGTTGACGCCTTAACTCCAACCGGAAGACCCGGCCGCTCAGCGGGAAATAATTGATGCGCCGCGCCAGGTCTCCGCCCAGATCTTGGGCGGCCACCATCAACCCCTCGGTTTTCATGAAGGAGAGGACGAACTCGGCGTTGCTGTCGCCGATCTTCATCGAGCTGTTCATCACGTTGGCGCCGCCGAACAGCTTCACTTCCAACCGCTCGCGACGGCCGCCGCAGGCTAGGATGTCATTGATCAGCTTCTCCATGGCGAACTGGCCGTAACGCATCTCATTCGTCGCGCCGCTCCAGGTGCCGCGCACCTCGCCGGGCAGCATGAAGTGATTCATCCCGCCGACGGCGGCGACCGGATCGCGGATGCAGGCCGCGACGCAGGATCCCAGCACGGTCGAGATCGTTTCGTCGGCGGCGCGCGTCACATAGTGCTCCCCCGGCAGCACCTTGACGACATAAGCGTCGAGGCTGTTGTCCCAGTATCTGCCGCTGGCGCGAGGAATTTCGAGATCGGCGCTGCGGCGACGTGTAGAGGCCAGCGCCATCAATCCGCTTTCCGATATATGGTGCGCCCGAGATGCTTGAAGCGATCGCTGACCCGGAACAGGCTCTCCGAATGGCCGATGAATAGCCAACCGCCCGGCGCAAGGATGTCGGCGAACCGGTCGAACAGGATCCGTTGATCCTTCTTGTCGAAATAGATCACGACATTGCGGCAGAAGATCACGTCGAACGGGCCCGACATCGGCCAAGGGTCAAACAGGTTGAGCGGCTTGAAGGCGATCAATGATCGCAGTTCGTCTGACATCTCGACCTTGTCGCCGTGGTCCAGCGTGAAACGGCGCTTGTAGCTGTCTGGAATGGCGGCGGCGCGGCGCGGATCGAACACTCCGGCGGCGCCATGCTCGACCATGTTGGTGTCGATGTCGGTGGCCAGAATGCGCGCGTCCCAGCGATCGACGTCGGGGATCGCCGCGCGCAGGGTCATGGCGATCGAGTAGGGCTCCTCCCCGGAGGAGCAGCCGGCCGACCAGAGCCGCAGGCGGCGCCCGGGCGGCGGTCGATCGCGCCAGCCCGACAGGATCTTGGTCTCCAGGAAGTCGAAGTGATGCTGCTCTCGAAAAAAGCCGGTCAGGTTGGTGGTGATCGCGTTGATCATCATCTCCCGTTCGGCTTCGCCCTCGGGGCTCTCAAGCAATCCGCAGTAATCCTCGAAGCTTGTGAAGCCAAGCGTGCGCAAGCGTCGGCCGAGGCGGCCATAGACGAGGTTTCGTTTCGCGTCGGTCAGATGAATGTTCGTGCTTTCCCGCACGATCGCGACGATCCGCTTGAAGTCGCGATCGCTGAGATGGAAGGAGCCTTCCGCCCCCTGCTCCGGATCTTGCTCCGGGGCGAGGGCGGAAGGTGAGGCCTTTCCGATGGTTTTGCTCTTCAACAAAATCTAGAACTCTTTCCAGCTATCGTCCTTCGGGCGACGGGCGCCGCCCGATGCGGCCACCTTCACCGGCTCCTTGCGGGCCGGCGCCTTGGCGCGAGGGGTGGGTAGGGGCGTGACTGTCGCCGTCGGCGCTCCGACCCCGGCGAACTCCTCCGACAGTTTGAACATCGCGACGCTGCGCTGCATGGCGTCGGTCTGCTCCTCCATCGATTTGGCCGCCGCCGCCGCTTCCTCAACCAAAGCCGCGTTCTGCTGGGTCATCTGGTCCATCTGCGTGACCGCGGTGTTGACCTGATCGATGCCGCCGCTCTGCTCCTGCGAGGCGGCGGAGATCTCCTCCATGATGTCGGTGACGCGTTTCACCGACTGAACGATCTCCTCCATCGTGCGCCCCGCGCTCTCGACCAAGCGGGAGCCGGATTCGACCTTGCTCGCGCTGTCTGAGATCAGGCCCTTGATCTCCTTGGCCGCATTGGCGCTGCGTTGCGCCAAGCTGCGCACTTCGGCGGCGACGACGGCGAAGCCGCGGCCCTGATCGCCGGCCCGCGCCGCCTCCACCGCCGCGTTCAGCGCCAGGATGTTGGTCTGGAACGCGATCTCGTCGATCACCCCGATGATGTCGG
>JBMLRS010000448.1:0-12088 GCA_049240905.1 Elsteraceae bacterium | reverse complement strand
AAGCTGAAAATCCAGCGGATCGCCCGCCTCCTCGTACCAGAACAGCGGGAACTCCCGCAGCATCTTGGCGTAGGCGATCGCGGTCTCCAGATCGAAGCGGCCGTTGGCGTCCACGGCCAGCTGCGCCTTGCCGTCCAGCTCCGTCAGCACGGCCTCGATGCGCTGGCGATCCTCTGCGATCGAAGCGCCGCCGATCTTCATCTTCACCACGCTGTAGCCGCGATCGAGATAGCTGCGCATCTCCCCGCGCAGCATGCTCAGATCCTTGCCAGGATAGTAATAGCCGCCGGCCGCGTAGACGAAGACCTTGGGGTCCGCCGTCCGGCCATGCCGTTCGGCCAACAGGCGGAACAGCGGCTTGCCCGCGATCTTGGCGACCGCGTCCCACACCGCCATGTCCAGCGTGCCGACCGCGACCGAACGCTCGCCATGCCCGCCCGGCTTCTCGTTGATCATCATCGCCGCCCAGACCTTGTCCGGGTCCAGGTTCTCGCCTGTTGAATCCAGCAGGGTTCTCGGCTCCGCCTCCATCAACCGCGGCGCGAACCGCTCGCGGATCAGACCACCCTGGCCGTAGCGCCCGTTCGAGTTGAAGCCGTAGCCGACCACGCGTTCGCCATTCCGCATGACGTCGGTCACCACGGCGACCAGGCTGGTCGTCATCTTGGTGAAGTCGATATAGGCGTTGCGGATGGGGGAGGCGATCGGCTTGGTGACTTCGCGCACGTCGATGATGCGAACGGACATCGGGTTTCCTTTTGGACTGATTTCTGACCGCGGCCCTAATTCGGTAGGGGCAACGCTCTTGCATACAGACCGTATCTCAAACCAAGATCATTAAAACCGCCAAATAAGGCGTTCATCGACACAGGGAGGATCACCATGAGCATGATACGAACCGCGTTCGCCGTCGCCCTTCTGGCCGGCGTCGCCGCGACGCCCGCGACCGCCGACAACTACCGCCTGATGACCGGCCCGCAGGGCGGCGTTTGGGTCCCGCTCGGCGGATCGCTGAAGAATATCTGGGAGAAGGCGATCCCTGGCCTGAGCGTGCAGACGCTGCCCGGCGCGGGCATCGCCAACGTCCGCGGGGTTGACGAGGACAAGGCGGAGATTGGCTTCGGCAACTCCATCTCCACGGTCGACGGCGTGGCCGGGCGCGAGCCGTTTCCACGCCCAGCCGCCAATGTCTGCCAGCTCGCCTCGCTCTACCCGCAGTATTTTCAGGTCGTGGTGAACGCCGATTCCGGGATCTCCAAGCTGGCGGACCTCAGAGGCAAGTCCGTCGCGATCCAGACGCGCGGCAACACGGCTGAGCTGATCACCCGCCAGCTGCTGGAGACGGTCGGGCTCGCCTATAAGGACATCAAGCCGAACTTCCAGGCGTCATACACGGACGCCGCCGGTCTGCTGAAGGACGGTCACGCGCAGGTCTTCACGCTGGGCACCACGATTCCGGCCTCTTCCGTGATGGATCTCGCGGTCTCCCGCTCGATCACGGTGCTGGATCTGAAGCCGCATATCGAGGCGATGCGCAAGCTGAACCCGGGCTATTACGGCATCGAGCTGCCCGCCAACACCTACCCCGGCCAGACCGCCGCCGTGACCCAGATCGGCTACGCCGCCCATCTGTTCGTCTCCTGCAAACTGCCGGAGGAGCGGGTGCACCGCATGGTGAAGGCGATGGTGGACGCGCTGCCGGATCTGGTGGCGGTCAACAAGGCCATGCAAGGTCTGACGCCGAAGGACATGGCGATCGACATCGGCGTGAAGCTGCATCCGGGCGCCCAGCGCTTCTATCGCGAGGCAGGCGCGCTGTGACCACGGCGGCCGGGACCATCGTCGACCCGGAGAGCGTTCCGGAAATCGTCACGGACACGCCGCGCCGGCGGTTGGTGGCGAAGCTGGTGACGATCATCGCGGCGGCCATGTCGCTGTATCACATCTACGTCATCGCCTTCGCGCCGCCGCAGGCCCAGATCTTCCGCGCGACGCACCTCCTGTTCGCGGTCACGCTGGTGTTCCTGATCTACCCGACGAAGAAGAGCCGAGGGGCCGGAAACCCCTCGCT
Organism: Elsteraceae bacterium; assembly: GCA_049240905.1. GTDB lineage: Bacteria > Pseudomonadota > Alphaproteobacteria > Elsterales > Elsteraceae > JBMLRS01. Next base: position 10,017 of record JBMLRS010000448.1, on the reverse strand, counting down.
CCTCGACATCGGGCTGCTGGGGTTGGCCATAGCGTTCAACGCCTATGTGCTGATCTTCTACGATTACCTGATCGACCGAATCCCCTACATCGACGACCCGACGCCGCTCGACATCGCGTTCGCGCTGACCGCGACGCTGCTGACCTTGGAGGCCACCCGCCGGGTGATCGGACTCGCTCTGCCCTTGACCGCGATCGCCTTCCTGGCCTGGTGTCTGCTGTTCACCAACACCAGCGTCTCCAGCCTGCTGGACCAGCTCTATCTGACGACGGAGGGCATCTACGGCTCCACGCTCGGCGTGTCGGCCGGCTTCGTGGTGATCTTCGTGCTGTTCGGCTCCTTCATGGAGCGCACGGGCACGGGCCAACTATTCATGGACTTCGCGTTGGCGATCACCGGGCGCAGCGCCGGCGGCCCGGGCAAGGTTTCCGTGATCAGCTCCTCGCTGTTCGGCACGATCTCCGGCTCCGCGGTCGCGAACGTGATGGTCGACGGGCCGATCACGATCCCACTGATGAAGCGCACCGGCTTCCGGCCTCATTTCGCGGCGGGGGTGGAGGCGGTGGCCTCGACCGGCGGCCAGATCATGCCGCCGGTGATGGGCGCCGCCGCCTTCGTGATGGCGGAATATCTGGCCGTCTCATATTTCCAGGTCACGATCTGGGCGCTTCTGCCGGCGCTGCTCTACTACATCGCCTGCTTCGGCGCCGTGCATTTCGAGGCCAAGCGCCAGGGCATCAAAGGCGCGCCGGACAACGAGATCCCACGGCTTTGGGACGTGATGCGCGAGCGCGGCCATCTGTTCATTCCGGTGGCCACCATCTTCGTGCTGATGTTCGTCTACAGCGCCCCGCTCGCCGCGCTGATCGGGACCTTGCTCTGCTTCCCGGTGGCGATGATGCGCAAATCAACCCGCCAGGGCCTGAAGCCGGTCCATGTCTGGGAGGCGCTGGTGGAGGGGGGCCGCAACGCGCTCTCCGTCGCGATGGCCTGCGCCTGCGCCGGCATCGTCATCGGCGTGATCGCCCTGACCGGGGCCGGCATCACCTTCACCCAGATGCTTTTGGGGGTGGCGCAGAACTCGCTCCTGATCGCGCTTGTGGTGACGGCGGCGGCCGGAATCGTGCTGGGCATGGGCATGCCGACAACCCCGGCCTACATCGTGATGGTGTCCCTGCTGGTGCCGGCCCTGATCAAGCTGGGAGTGGTGGAGCCGGCGGCGCATATGTTCGCCTTCTACTTCGCGATCCTCTCCGCGATCACGCCGCCAGTGGCGCTGGCGGTGTTCGCGGCCGCAAGCCTCGCCAAGGCGGATCTGTGGCCGGCCGGATGGTCGGCGGTGAAGATCGGCGCCGCCGGCTTCATCGTGCCGTTCATGCTGGTCTACGATCCGGCGTTGTTGATGATCGGCAGTTGGACCGACGTGCTCCATGTCGCCGTCACCGGAACCACCGGCTGCCTGCTGCTCGCCGCCGGGCTGCATGGCTGGTTGCTGATCCGCACGCAGATGTGGGAGCAGGTGTTGCTCGTCGGAGCCGCCCTGGCGCTGGTCTCCCCGGGGTGGATCACGGACCTGGTCGGCGCCGGGCTGGCTGCGATCGTGATCGCCTCCCAGCTCCTGCGCCGCTCGCGCGCGGCCCCTACGCCAGCGTCGTCGTAACGTCGGGACCGATCAGGGTGCCGACATCCTCGCCCAGGCAGATCCGGCGGATGCTGCCGGGCGCGTCGAAGTCGAACAAATGGATCGGGAGCTTGTGGTCGCGCGCGAGCAGGATGGCGGACTGATCCATCACCCGCAGGTCGCGGGCGATCACTTCGTCATAGCCGACGCTCTGATAGCGCTTGGCGTCGGGCACGCGCTTGGGGTCGGCGGTGAAAACGCCGTCGACGCCGTGCTTGGCGGCCAGAATCGCCTCGCAATGGGTCTCGATCGCGCGCTGCACGGCGGGATAATCGGTGGTCACATAGGGCTGGCCGATTCCGCCGACCAGGATCACGACCATGCCGCGATCCAGATGCCGGTTGGCGCGCAGGCGGATATAGGGTTCGGCGATCGCGTCGATGGCGATCGCGGTCATCACGCGCACGTCGGTCTTCACCCGCGCGGTCATCGCCGCGCGCAGCATCACGCCGTTGATGATGGTGCCGAGCATGCCCATGTTGTCGGCCTCGGCGCGCTCGATCTTCCAGTTCTGCGCGACGTTGCCGCGGAAGATGTTGCCGCCGCCGACCATGATCGCGACCTCGACGCCGAGAGCCACCGCCTCGGCCACCTGCTCCACGATATGCTCGATCGATTCCTTGCCGAAAATGTCATGACCGCCGCCTTCGACGGCCGTTCCGGCCATCGCGCCGCCGCTCAATTTGATCATTACGCGTTTGTAGCGGGGCATGGGCATCCTCAGGCAGGGGGCGAATCGAGGGGATAATAAGTCATGCGGAGATGTCGCCAAGCACCCCTGTGAGGACAAATCCATAAACCAGATGCCCCATGAGCATCACCACGATCGTGCGCCAGGCGAAAGTGTCGGCGAGGAAGCCGCCATTGACCGCAGGCAGCAGGATAAACTGGCCGAGAAACCAGGTGATCAGCCCCCAGATCAGGCCCTTGACGATGCTGGAGCCCGGCAGCGCCCGCCAGAACACCAGGAAGGCGGCGGGGAACGCGATCACCCCGGTGACATAATGCCCCATCGCGCCCAGCATCGGGTTGTTCGCCATGCGCGAGGCCAGGAAGGCCGCCAGATCGATCGGCTTGAGCCCGAACGCAGTCGCGGCGTAGTAGAGCAGGATCGTCGCGATCATCGTGGCGATGAACCCGGCGGCCAAAGCCCGCTCCGTTTGCTCGGCAAGATCGGCGAGCATCTGGTCGACCGAAAACTCCACGCGCGTCCCCCCATTCGGTTCGGGCGTTCTGTGACGCCTCCCTTCAATAATAGCCGATCCGTGATGCCCGAAACTCATGTGTAAGAAAATTTTTTCAGCATCGGCGGCGATTCCAAGCCGGCTGGTTCTCTCGTGAAAGCGGTCGTCACCACGCTGCTGACCACGTTGCTGATCCAGTTCGGCAGCCTAGGCAGCGGCATGCTGGCCGCTCATCTGTTGATGCCGGAGGGGCGGGGCGAACTGGCGGCGGCGATCCTGTGGCCGTCCGCGATCGCCTATCTGACGATCTTCGGGCTGCAGGACGCGATGTTGTATTTCAGCGCGCAGGCGCCGGAGGGGGAGAGCCAGCGCGACGCGCTGCGCCGGGTCTTCGCTTCAGGCCTCTGGATCGGGTTGATCTTGAGCGGGATCGCCGTCGCGATCGGATTCTGGGTCGTCGCCCCCCTCGCCTACGCGGACTATCGGCCGGAGGTGCGCGAATTGGCGACGGTGATGATGGCGATCATCCCGCTGCATATCTTCGGCTTGGTGTTTCAGGAGATGCTGCGCGGACGCCTGCGGCTGAATGTCTGGAATCTGCTGCGGGTGCTGCTGCAACTGGGCTATGTCGCCCTGATCCTGCTGTTTCTGGCCTTTCAACCGGCCAGCGTGACCAATTTCGGCCTCGCCTTCCTCGGCTCGCACCTGCCGCCAATGCTGATCGCCGCTGGGGTCTGCGTCGCCGCGGGCTGGGGCGGGCTGCGGCCGTCCTGGCCAACGATCCGGCGCATGTCGCAGTACGGCGCGCGGCTTCACGCCTCCGCCGTGGTCTCGCAGCTTAACCAGCGGCTGGACCAGATGCTGATCGCGCGATTGCTGGCCCCCGCCTCCCTCGGCCTTTATGTGGTCGCCAGCACGCTGGCGCAGGTGACCGCGACCTTCGCCAACTCCGTCACCATGGTCGCCTTCCCGCGCGCCTGCGCGGCGACGCCGGGGGCGGAGCGGGCGGGCGTGATCGGTCTCTATCTGCGCGCGACCATGGCGCTGGTGACGCTCGGGACCGGCGCCCTGTTCATCCTGGCCCCCCATGCGTTGCGCCTGCTGTTCGGCCCAGGATTCGTGGAGGCGACCGACATCGTTCGGATTCTTCTGCTCGGCGTAGCGGCGATCTCGCTGAAGGAATTCTTCATCCTGGCCTTCAAGGCCGACGACAAGGCGCTGTCGCTGGCGCAAGCCGAGGTCGTGACCCTGATCGCCAACGCGGGCCTGCTGGCGCTGCTGGTGCCGATGGAAGGCCCGTTCGGCGGCCTGACCGGGGCCTCCATCGCCTTCGTCGCCGTGCGTTGGATCTCAGCGGGATATCTCGGCTGGCTGGCGCGCCGGGACTTGAAGCTCTCGATGCGTCAGCTGTTCACGCCCACCAAGGCGGATATGGATCTGCTGCGGGATGTGCTGAGAAGGCTGCGGCCGCCCTAAGTCACATCCACTGCAGCTCGCCTTCCGGGCGGGCGATGTCCGGGTTGGCGGCGATCAGGCGTTCCCAGACGCGCTGGGTGACGATCTGGGCCTCCTCCAGCAAGGCCGGTTCGTCGATGGTCAGGACCTTGCGGTCGCGCATCAGGAATTCGCCGTCGACCATCACGGAATGCACGATCCCGGGATGGCCGTAATGCACGATGTTGGACAAGGGGCGGATCGCCGGGCGCATCGCCGGCATGTTCATGTCCAGGAAGGTCAGATCCGCGCGCTTGCCGGCTTCGATCGAGCCGATCTCCTCCAGCGCGCCCACGCTGTCGGCGGCGTTGCGGGTGACCATGTCCAGCACCTCCTGCGGCGAAGGCGAGACGCCGCCCTCAATCTCGCGCCCGCGCCCGGTGCGGTGGAGCATGGATCCAATCGCCATGGTCTGGAACATGTCCTCGCTCATGTTGTCGGTGCCGAAGGCGATGCGCACGCCGGCGTCGCGGATCGGACCGATCAAGGCCTTGTGCAGTCCCCGCCGCGAGATGCTGGAGGGCGTATGCGCCATGCGCACGCCGCGCTTGGCCAGCAGCGCGATGTCGTCGCGGGTGCAGAAAGTCCAATGGGCGCCGACCAGATCCGGCCCCAGAAATCCTTCCCGCTCCAGATATTCGGCGGAGGTGAGGCCGTGCAGCTTGCGCACCGCCGCCGCTTCGCCCGGGCTTTGCGAGAGATGGATGGTGCGCGTGAGCTGATGCTTTGACGCCATCGCCCGCAAGGCGGCCAGCATGGAGGGGGAGCAATTGTCCGGCCCATGCGCCGCGACCTGGCATTTGACCCGGCCGTTTTCACGGCCATGCCAGGTCTCGATCAAGGCTTCGGCGCGCTCCAGGAAGGCTTCGCCAAAGGCCGGATCGATCGAATAGTCGCCGTGCCGGATCCGCCGCGTGTCGATGTCCGCGCAGGATTCCGCCAGCCAGAGCCGCAACCCGGTCTTCGCCATCGCGCCCACGTAATGGGCGACATGGCGGAAGGGGTCGACCAGCGCGGTGGTCCCGCTGCGGATCGCCTCCAGACAACCAAGCGCGGCCAGCACCGACCGCTCCTCCGCCGACATGGCGTAGGAGATCGGCGACATGTAGCGGTAGATCGCGTCGCCCTCCCAATCCTCCACCGTCCCGCGCAGGGCGGTGAGAACGGTGTGAGTGTGGGCGTTGATCAGGCCGGGCAGAACAGCCAAGCCTCTGCCCGCCATGCGCGGCAGATCGGCGAAATCGGGATCCGCCTCCAGCTCGGCGGTCGGTCCCACGGCGGCGATGCGGTCGCCTCTGACGGCGACGGCCGCGTGAGTCAAAATGCGGCGCTGGTCGTCGGAGGTGACGACCAGCGCGTCGGTGATCAGGAGGGACATCAAGCCGCCTTGGCGGTCATCCTCTCATGCGTCAGATAGTTATCCGCGATCTCCTGGCCGGTGGTGATCCAGACGTCGCCGCACTCGATCGCGTAGGTCAGGAACTCGCGCAGCAGCCGCAGGCGCATGGGCCGGCCGCTGACCTGCGGATGCAGGACGGTGGTGACCATGGCGCCCCAGTCGCGCACTTCGTCCAGTTCGTCCTTCCACATCGACAGCACATGCTCCTTCGGGAAGATCGAGCGCGGGCTGTAGCGGGTGGACAGGCCATGCATCCAGTCGTCATAGCTGGAGGTCACCGGCAGCTCGATCACGCCCGGCGTTCCGTCCGCCAGTACTTGGCGGTAGGGACGTACGTCGTCGCGCCAGGAGCTGGAATAGATGATGCCGTGCTTCTTCAGGCCCACGCGCAGCTCCTCGCAGCTTTCGCCGACGGGGGCGCGGTAGCCGACCGGCCGGACGCCCAGCACGCGCTTGAGCGCGTCGAAGCCCATCTCCAGCTCTTCCTGGATATGCGGGGCATGGGGATCCGGCAGCAGATGGTGATAGCCGTGATGGCCGATCTCATGGCCATGGCGCAGGATCGCCTCCGCCATCGCCGGATGGGCGTCGACCGACCAGCCGGTCATGAAGAAGGTCGCCTTCAGCCCAAGCTGATCCAGCAGCTCCAGCAGCTTCGGCGTGCCGACGCGCGCTTCGAAGCCGCCGAACGACATGGTCACCAGCCGCTCGACATGGGCCGGGTCCTTGGCGGTCCAGGCGGCTTCGGCGTCCACGTCGAACGACAGGAACATCGCTGCGCGTTTGCCGTTCGGCCAGGGATAGTCGGGCGCGGGCGGCGCCATGTTGGTGGGCTGGCGGGGGAGCGCGTTCCAGGGATTATCGGCCGGCATTGATCAGCGCCTTCTCCATCGTTTGGTGAGCGAGAGTCCACATCTTGATCAGCGTCGCGGCGCCTAACGCGGATTGGCCGGCGGGGGAACCGCGCCAACCTGATCGACGATCGCGCGGTACCATTGCGGCCGGCGATGGGCCGCGAAATTGAACATCTTCTCTTTGCCCTGGCGGCAGGCGTCGAGATCGCAATCAGCGACGATCACTTCGTCGCCCAGGGTCTTCGCCTCGGCGACGATCACGCCGTTGGGATCGACGATGCAGGAGCCGCCGATCAGGCCGGAGCCGTCTTCGTTCCCCGCCTTGGCGACCGCGACCGCCCAGGTCGCGTTCATGTAGGCGTTCGCCTGGGCTGCGAGGGTGGAGTGGAAGGTGCGGATCGACTCGTTCTCCGTAGACCCGCCATTGGGATCATAGGCCGCTGAATTATAGCCGACGCAAACCAGCTCCACGCCCTGCAGTCCCAGCACGCGCCAGGCCTCCGGCCAGCGCCGGTCGTTGCAGATCAGCATGCCCAGCACGCCGTCGCCCCAGACCGAAGGCGCGCGGAAGGCGGGGATGCCGAGATCGCCATACTCGAAGTAACGCTTCTCCAGCTGCTGGAACTTGTCGCCCGCGCGCGGCTCGACCGAGCCCGGCAAATGCACCTTGCGGTATTTGCCCAGCGCCGAGCCGTCCGGCGCCACGAGGATGGAGGTGTTGAAGCGCCGGCCCTCCGGCGTGCGCTCCGCATAGCCGACATAGAAGCCGACCTTCAACGCCTTCGCCCGATCGAACAGCGCCTGCGTGTCCGGGTTCGGCATGGCGCTTTCGAAATAGCCGTCCAGTTCGGCGTCGGTCAGCAGCCAGCGCGGGAAGAAAGTGGTGAAGGGCAGTTCGGGAAAGGCCACCAAGGTGGCGCCCTGGGCCGCCGCCTGCTCCAGCAACGCGATCATCCGCGCGAGGATGGCGGCGCGGCTGTCGGCGCGAAGGTTGGGGCCCATCTGCGCCCCGGCGACCCGAATGACACGCGACATGACTGCTCCTGACATCTGCGAAACATGAACGACGGAAAGACTCGCATTTTCGGCGCTGATCGCCAAGAAGCATGGCCTAAGACAGGCTCATCCCCGCGCGAAGGTCCGGCGCAGGCGGCGGAAGCGGCGCGCCAGCATCATCACCGGCAGGCGGAAACCGTAGAACGGGTAGCGCGCGGGCGGATCATTGGTGATCGGCAGGTCGGGATGGGCGATCCCGCGCAACCGCTCCGCCGCGAGCTTGCCCATCATGGTCATCAAAGCGACGCCGCGCCCGTTGCAGCCATAGGCGGCGTAAAGGCCGGGCGCCAGACTGGCGAGGCGGGGCAGATGATCACGCGTCAGCGCCAGCTTGCCGCCCCAGCGGCTGGTGAACTTGTCGGGCGTCAGCGCCGGGTAGAGCAGGGCGGCGGATTGCGCAATCACGTCGAACAGCGCCGGATCCTCCTGCTCCGTCAGACTCCCGCTGCCGCCGATGATGAAGCGGCCTGAATCGTCGCGCCGGAAATAGACGCCTAGGTCCATCAGATCGGAAGTCGGCAAGCGGCTGGGCAGCACGGCCTTGTCCAGCTCCGGCGGCAGCGGATCGGTCGCGATCTGATAGCTCTTCACGGGGATCATCGCGGTGGTCAGGGCCGGATGCAGGTGGCCGAGATAGGCGTTGGTCGCCAAAAGAACCTGCCTGGCGCGCACCGAACCGCGCGCCGTCTCCAGACGCCAACCGCCCTCCTCCGGCGTCAGCGTCAGCACTTGCGCGTCATGACAAATCCGCGCGCCGAGGGCCGTCGCCGCGCCGGCCAAGCCTTGGGCGTAGCTCAGCGGCTGCACCATGCCGGAACGCCGGTCGAGCATGCCGCCTCGGTAGTAAGGCGCGCCGGTCAGGGCCTGGATCCGCTCCGCGCTCAACCACTCGACGTTCTCGCCCCGGCCGGACAGGTCGTCGGCGCGGGCGCGGATCGATTTCAGCATCGCCTTTGAATGGGCGGCCTGGATCCAGCCGTCGCGATGGGCCTCGCAGCGGATCTGAAAGCGCTCGATCAGGCTGAAGGTCAGGTCCGCGGTCTCAGCGCCGAGGCGGTGCATCGCTTCAGCCTTCTGCGGGCCGAAATGGCTGAGCATCTCCGGATAGTCGGTCTTCAGCCCGGCGATGACCTGGCCGCCATTGCGCCCGGAAGCGCCCCAGCCGGGCGCCGCCCCCTCCAACACCAGCGCGTCAACCCCGGCTTCCGCCAGATGCAGCGCCGCCGACAGGCCGCAGAAACCAGCGCCGACGATCGCGACCTCGGCGCGGAGATCGCCGTTGAACGTCGCCTCCTTGAGATCATTCTCCCTGGTGTCGCGCCAAAGCCCATGGGTCGTGATGGGCGGAACGGCGGTCTGGCCGTTCAATGCTTGGCTTTCCGAAGATATCTCTGCGCCAGTCCATGACGCCAATAGATGATCTGGGCGGGAATTCTTCCCCATTTGCCGCCGGCCAAGGGCAACCCGAAGGCCTCGAACAGCTTCCAGGTCTCATCCGCGTCGACGATGCCGTCAGCGATGAGCTTGCCGGCCGTGCTGGTCAAGGCAAGACCAAGCCCGCCGAAGCCCGTCGCGTACCAGACGCCAGGCGAGATCTGGCCGATCACTGGCAGCTTATGGCGCGTGAAAGGCATGAAGCCGCCCCAGGCGACGTCGACTTTCGCCTCGCGCAACGCCGGATAAAACCGAGCCATGTCCCGCTGCAGCACGGCGGCGATGCGGGCGTCGCTCGGCTGCCAAGCCAGCACCCGGCCGCCCCAAAGCAGCCGCCCGTCGGACAGCGCGCGGTAATAATTCACGCCGACCTGATTGTCCGAGATGGCGTAAGGCACCCGGATCGCCTCCCGCAGTTTGTCGCCCAGCGGCTCGGTCGCCATCACGAACGTCGCGATCGGGATCGTGGCCGAGGAGATCTTGGGCTGCAGCCCGTCGACATATCCGCCGCAGGCGATGACGATCTGATCGGCGCGGATCCGTCCGGCGGGCGTCCGCACGCCGCGATCGGGGCCGGAAAGCACGATCTCGGTCACCGGGCTTCGCTGGAATATCTCGGCCCCAGCCTCCCGCGCGGCGCGGGCGAGGCCGAGGTTGAAGTTCAGAGGGTGCAGCGTGAAGGTGCGGGGATTGAACATCGCATCGGAATATTCCGGGCTGGAGAGCGCGTCCTGCACCCGCTCTCGCGGCCAATGCTCATAGGTCGAGCCGAAATTGCGGCCCATGAACTCCATGATTCCGAGCAGGTCGTCCTCGCGGCCGGCGAGGTTGCAGACCAGCGCGCCGTCCTGAAGCGGACCGCACTGGATCGCGTGGCGCGCCACCCGATCGCGCACCGACGCGTGGCCCTGCTTG
>JBMLRS010000447.1:0-6568 GCA_049240905.1 Elsteraceae bacterium | reverse complement strand
TCGCCATCATCTGCGCGTTGATCAGCCCCGCGACCGACGAGGTGTTGACGATGTGCGTCGGCTCGTCCTGCGCCAGCAGGATCGGCGTGAACACGCGCACGCCGTGCACCACGCCCATCAGGTTCACGCCCAGCACCCACTCCCAGTCGCGGACGCTGTTCTCCCACGCGAGGCCGCCGACCGCGACCCCCGCGTTGTTGAACACCAGGTGCGCGGCGCCGTAAGCGTCGACGGTGCGCGCGCCGAGCCGCTCGACGTCCTCGGCCTTCGAGACGTCGGTGCGCTCGCCGAGCACCGTGGCCCCCTGCCCCTGCAGCTCGGCGACCGTCGCCGCGAGCGCGTCGGCCTGCACGTCGGCCAGCGCGAGCCGCATGCCGAGCTTCGCGCCGATCCGCGCGAACTCGCGGCCGAAACCGCTGCCCGCGCCGGTGATCACCGCGACCCGTCCTGCGAAGTCCTTCATCGTCGTGCCCCGCGTCGTCCGAGCGCGCGCCGGTTCACTGCTCGTAGCCCGGGTTGCGGCGATCGAGCTTGCGCTTCATCGCCGCGTAGACCTCGGAGATCGGCAGCGCGTTGCGCTGCACCGACAGCGCGTGCTTGACGGTGTCCATCACCGGCTCGCCGACCTCGATCACCTCGCCGCCCGCGAGCGCGCCGACCTGGATCTGGCAGGCCGACTCGAAGGTGTACATGTGCAGGAACGCGTCGCCGACGGTGCGCCCGACGGTCAGCAGCCCGTGGTTGCGCAGCATCAGGTAGTTGGCCGTGCCCAGGTGCTGCTGCAGTCGCGTGCGCTCGTCGTCGCGCACCGCGATGCCCTCGTAGTCGTGGTAGGCGAGCGAGTTCATGATGACCGTCGCCTGCTGCGAGATCGGCAGCAGCCCCCGCTTCATCGCCGACACCGCGACGCCTGCGCGGGTGTGGGTGTGCAGCACGCAGCCGGCGTCCTCTCGGGCCGCGTGGATCGCGCTGTGGATCACGAAGCCGGCCTGGTTCACCTGCCAGGGCGACGGCTCCAGCAGATTGCCGTCCAGATCGATCTTCACCATGCCGGAGGCGGTCATGTCCTTGTACATGACGCCATAGGGATTGATCAGGAACTGATCATGCCGACCAGGCACGCGCACGGTGATGTGGTTGTAGATCAGATCGGTCATGCGGAAGTGATGGACCAGCCGGTAGCAGGCGGCCAACTCCACCCGCGCGGCCCATTCTTCAGGCGAGCAAGTGGACTTCAGCGAGGGGTTCGCGAGAGGTTGATCCATGGGGCGTGCTCCGATTGATCCCGGCTGGTCCTGGCGAAAGTCAGGCCGCCAGAAGCGGCGGTCGCCAGTCCTTGCCAGGAATAGCGTTTAACAGATCGCGGGTATAGGGGTGTTGCGGATCGGTGAAGATCTGAGCGGTCGGACCGATCTCAACGATCCGCCCGCGCTGCATCACCGCCACCCGGTCGCAGATTTGCGCCGCGACGCGCAGATCATGGGTGATGAACAGCATGGTGAGGCCGAGACGCTGGCGGATTTCCGCAAGCAGGTCCAGCACCTGCGCCTGAACCGACACGTCGAGGGCGGAGACCGGCTCGTCCGCGATCAGGATCTCCGGCTCCATCGCCAGGGCCCGGGCGATGCCGACGCGCTGACGCTGGCCGCCGGAGAATTCATGCGGATAGCGGTCGATCGCGCCCGCGTCCAACCCCACCAGCCGCAACAGGTCGCGCGCCCGCGTCATCGCGACGCTCTCGGACTCGCCATGGGTCACGGGGCCTTCGCTGATGATCTGGCCGATCGTTCGGCGCGGGTTCAAGGAGGCGAACGGATCCTGAAACACCATCTGCATCTTCTTGCGATAGGGCTTCATGGCGGAGGAGGAGAGCGGCCGCAGATCGACGCCGTGGAGCAGGATCTTGCCTTCCTCCGGCTGCAGCAACCGCACGGCGCAGCGCGCCAAGGTCGATTTGCCGGAGCCGGATTCGCCCACGAGCCCCAGCGTCTCGCCCAGCGCCAGCTTGAAATCGGCGTCGGCCACCGCCGGCACCGCCTTGCCGCGGCCGAACCAGGAACCGCTGCGATGGAAGGTCTTGCGCACCCCCGTCGCCTCGAACACCACCGGGCCGTCGTTCGCGCGCGCGGCTTTCGCTTCAAGCCTGGGAACGGCGGCGATCAGGCTGCGGGTGTAGGGATGCTGCGGCTCATTCAGAATCTGCGCGGCCGGGCCGGTCTCGACGATCCGGCCATGCTGCATGACCGCGACCCGGTCGGCGATCTCCGCGACGACGCCGAAATCATGGGTGATGAACAGGACGCCCATGCCCTTGGCCGACTGGATCTGCTTGATCAGCCCAAGGATCTGCATCTGGGTGGTCACATCCAGCGCGGTCGTCGGCTCATCCGCGATCAGCACGCGCGGCTCCAGCGCCAGCGCGGTCGCGATCATCACGCGCTGGCGCTGCCCGCCGGACAGACGGAACGGATGGCTTTTGCGGATCAGCTCAGGGTCTGGCAAGCCGACGGCGCTCAGCAACTCCAACACCCGGGCGTCGACGGGGCCGGGCCAGACGCCGGGATGCGCCTCCAGCACTTCCGCGATCTGACGTTCGACGGTCATGATCGGGTTCAGAGCGGTCATCGGCTCCTGGAAGATCATGCCCATGCGTCGACCGCGCAGGGAGCGCCACTCCGATTCCGACAGGCCTACAAGATCCCGCCCTTCGAACCGAATGCGGCCCGTCTCGACCGGCAGACCCGGCGGGAGCAGACCCATGATCGCCGACGCCGTCATCGATTTGCCGGATCCGGACTCGCCGACGACGCAGAGGATTTCTCCGGCGTTCAACTCCATGTCGATGTCGGAGATCGCATGGTCGCGATCGGCGCCGGCGGGCAGGCGGACGCTCAACCCTTCGACCTTGACCAGCAGTTCGTTCACAGCCCCACCCCCGCCCCGCGGCGCCGGGCGAGGCGCGGGTTCAGAGCGTCGTTCAGCCCTTCCCCGACAAGGTTCAGCGCCAGCACGGTCAACAGGATCGCGAGGCCGGGAAACACGCTCATCCACCAGGCGAGCCGTATCACCGACCGGCCGGCCCCGATCATGAAGCCCCAGCTCATCCGGTTGGGATCGCCCAAACCCAGGAAGGACAACGCGCTCTCCAGCAGGATCGCTGAGGCGACCATCAGCGAAGCCAGAACGATGATCGGCGACAGCGCGTTGGGCAGGATCTGCGTGAAGATCACGCGGATATGGCTCTGCCCCAGCAGGATCGAGGCCTGAACGAACTCGCGCGACCGAAGCGACAGAAATTCGCCGCGCACCAATCTTGTGACCGGCGGCCAGGAGACGATGGCGATCGCGGTCACGATGGATCCGATGCTCGGTCGGAAGATCGCCACCAGCACCACCGCCAGGACGAAGCTGGGAATGGTCTGGAAGAATTCCGTGAAGCGCATCACCGCGTCGTCGATCGCGCCGCCGAAATAGCCGGCCACGGCCCCCAGGCTGATGCCGATGGTCAGCGCCACCGCCGTCGACACGCCGCCGACCATCAAGGAGATGATCGCGCCATGGGCGATGCCCGCGGCGACGTCGCGCCCAAGACTGTCGGTCCCCAGGAACTGAGCGCTCTCGAACGGCGGCGTGAACGGGATGCCCGCCATGGTCCAGGGTGATTCAGGAAACAGGAAGGGCGTGATCGCGGCGAGCAACACCACGCCGATCAGGATCGCCAAACCGAACACCGCGCCGATGTTGCGCCGGAAGCGTCGCCAGAAATCCCTCATCCCGCCACCTCGATCCGGGGGTCGATCGCGGCGTAGGCCAAGTCGGTCAACAGATTGAACAGGATCACCATGACGCTCGTGCAGAAGAAGACGCCAAGCAGAAGATTATAGTCGCGCTGAAGCAGCGCCTCGAACGCCAACCGGCCGATCCCGGGCCAGGCGAACACGGTCTCGACCAGGATCGAGCCGCCGATCAACTGCCCCGCCTGGATGCCGGCGAAGCTGATCACCGGCAACAGCGCGTTGCGCAGGATGTGGACCCTCAGGATTCGGCCGGGCGCGACGCCTTTGGCGCGCGCGGTCTTCACGAAATCCTGATCCGCGACCTCCAGCATCGAGGCGCGGGTGAGGCGGGCGTAGATCGCCATATAGAACAGACCCAAGGTTAAGGCCGGCAGGATCAGGTGCTTCCCGACGTCGAGAGCTGATTCCAGCGGCCCCATCTGCACCCCGACCGTGAACATCCCGAAGGCCGGCAGCCAATTCAGGGCGACCGAGAACAAGAGAATCAACATCAGGCCGACCCAGAAGATCGGCGTGGCGTAGCAGCTCAGCGCAAGCACGGTGATCGCGCTGTCCGCCCAAGTCCCGACCTTTCGCGCCGCGAGCGCTCCGAGCGCGACGCCGGTTACCAACGCGAAGGCGAAAGCGGACAAAGTGAGCAGGAGCGTGGCTGGAAGCCGGTCCAACAACAGCTTCGACACCGGCGCTTGCTGACGATAGCTGAAGCCGAGATCAAGCTGCGCGACGTTGGACACATAGATCCAAAGCTGCTCGTGCATGGGTTTGTCCAAGCCGAACTGCTGGCGCAGCTGCGCCATGAACTTCTCGTCCGCCGCGCCGGTCTCGCCCGCGATCACCGCCGCCGGATCGCCTGGCGCCAAGCGCACCAGCCCGAAATTGACGACGACGATCGCGAGGATGACGAAGATCGACTTGAAAAGGCGGCGGCCGAGATAGCCGGCAAGTTTACCCATCTCGGCGCCGCTCCTGGAAAACTACGCGAATTTGACGTCTCCATATGGGGCGTGCACGCCGGTTCCCAACACCACGGCGTTCTGCAGCCGCTTGTCGTGAATCGTCGGGAAAGCCATCTCAATCAGCCAGCCGACGGGCATGTCCTCGACCAGCAGCTTCTGCACGTCGGAGAACAGCTTGGCGCGCTCGGCCGAAGAGGCGGCGTTGGCGGCCTTGGTGAACAGCTCGTCCACCTTCTCGTTCTTGTAGCCCATCGTGTTGGTGAAGGTGATCTTCTGGATGTTCGAGCTGATGTAGGTGCGCTGAACGCCCAGGGTCGGATCGCCCCACTGATAGACGAAGTTGAAGGTCAGTTCGTAATCCCACTCGCCGACGCGGCGATTCCAGCCGGCGCCGTCGGTTGATTCCAGGGTCAGATTGACGCCGATCTGCGCCGCCGCCTGCTTCACATATTCGCCCAGACGGGTCCAGACCTCGCCATAGGGCAGATGCATCAGCTTGAGGGTGACGCGGTTGCCGTCGGCGCCGCGCCTCAGGCCCATCTCGTCCAGCAACGCGTTGGCCGCCCTGACGTCGAAGGGCGGAAGGGCGACCGACGGATCATGGAAGCGCGTGGCGGACGCGATCGGGCTGGTCGCCGGCTTGCCGATCCCGAACCAGAGCCGATCGACGATCAGCTTGCGATCGATCGCCATCATCAGAGCGCGGCGGAACCGCTTGTCGTCCAGCGGCTTGACGCGATGGTTCATGTCCAGCCAGGCGAGCGGCGCGAACATCTCCCAGCCGTTGGTGGCGACGGTCATGTTCGGCATCTGACGGAAGCGCGGCACTTCGAACGGCTCGATGTCGCTGCCCGTGGTCAGGCTGATCTGGCCGGTCTGCAGCGCCAGGGTGCGGTTCGCTGAATCTGGAATGATGCGATAGTAGATGCTGTCCAGGATCGGCTCGCCCTTCTTCCAGTACCCGTCATATTTGGCGAGGTGGATGTAGTTGCCGCGCACCCACTCCTTCAGCATGAACGGCCCTGTGCCGATCGGCTTGGTGTTGTTCGGGTTCGCCCGGAAATCGGTGCCTTCATAGATATGTTTCGGCACGATCGCGGCGGCGGTCACGTCGAACATCATGATCAGCGGCTCGAACGGCGCTTCCAGAGTGAACTGGGCGGTCAAGGGATCGACGACTTTGGCTTCCTTGATCCGCTGGAAGATCGCTCGGGAGCGCGGGCTGACCTCCATGTGGAACTTCGTGATCGAGAACACGACGTCCTCAGCCGTGCAGGGCTTGCCGTCATGGAAGGTCGCGCCTTCCTGGAGCTTGAAGGTGTAGGTCTTGGCGTCGGCGCTGATCTCCCAGGATTTGGCGAGGCCTGGCAGCGGGGTCAGCTTCGAATCATACTTCAGCAGCCCTTCATAGATCTTGCTGGCGACGATCAAGGTCGGCCCCTGATTGTTCAGACCAAGGACGAGCAGGGGCGGCTCCGGCAAGATGACGGTGTTCAGCACATTCCCAGGCGCCTGCGCTTCAGCCGGCGCCGAGCCGGCGACGCCAGCGGCCGCCGCAGCCGCGCCGACCCAAGCGGCGGAGCGCAGCAGCCCGCGTCGATCCATCTCCGCGCCGATCATGCCGTCCGTCATCTTATTGTCCTCATTCATCTTGGAGCCCCTCCTGAAATTGGCGAGGCTAGCCTGCCTGGGTGGCGCGACAAGTCAACCCAGCATCGACGCCGGGGTTTGACATAAACGACGCAGGCAAGAACGATGCAGAGATCACGCCACATTCCCAGGACGTCATGCCCGATCTGCCCGTTGCCCCCGGCT
>JBMLRS010000446.1:2674-6303 GCA_049240905.1 Elsteraceae bacterium | reverse complement strand
TATAGGCCATGACGCTCTCCGGGTGTGCAGTTCAGATATAGGGACGATCCAGGAAAAATCAGCTTTTTAGTGGGCGGCCCACTGGATCGATTTGATGTCGACGCCTTCCAGATGCATCTCCCACAGCGGGCTGAGCGAGCGCAGCTTCTGCACTTGCTCCACCAGCCGCTCGGTCGCGAAGTCGATCTCGGCCTCGGTGGTGAAGCGGCCGATGCCCAACCGCAGCGAGGTGTGCGCCAGCTCTTCGTCCACGCCCAGCGCGCGCAGCACGTAGGACGGCTCCAGCGACGCCGAGGTGCAAGCCGAGCCGGAGGAGACGCACAGCTCCTTGATGCCCATCATCAGGCTCTCGCCTTCGACGAAGGCGAAGCTGATGTTGAGGTTGCCGGGAATGCGCTGATCCAGATCGCCGTTCAGATAGATCTCCGGCAGCCGGTCGCGCAGGTTGTTGAGGAAGCGGTCGCGCAACGCGTTCAGGCGCTTGACCTCGTCCGCCATCTCCAACTTGGCCAAGCGGCAGGCTTCGCCCAAACCGACGCAGAGCGGGGTCGGCAAAGTGCCGGAGCGCATGCCGCGCTCCTGCCCGCCGCCGTCGATCAGCGCGCGCATGCGCACCCGCGGCTTGCGGCCGACATAAAGCGCGCCGATGCCCTTCGGGCCATAGAGCTTGTGGCCGGAGATCGACAGCATGTCGATCTTCATCGCCTTCACGTCCAACGGGATCTTGCCCACGGCCTGGGCCGCGTCGGTGTGGAAGAACACGCCGCGCTCACGGCAGATCGAACCGATCTCAGCCAGCGGCTGGATCACGCCGATCTCGTTGTTCACGGCCATCACGGAGACCAGAAGCGTGCGGTCCGTGATCTCCGACCGGAGCTGGTCCAGATTGATCAGCCCGTTCTTGGCGACCGGCAGATAGGTGACGCGGAAGCCTTCCTGCTCAAGATGGCGGGCGCTGTCGAGCACGCATTTATGCTCGGTCACAACGGTGATGATGTGGTCCTTCTTCTCCTTGTAGAAGTGGGCCACGCCCTTCAGCGCCATGTTGTTGGACTCGGTCGCGCCCGACGTGAACACGATCTCGCGCGGATCGTCCGCGCCGATGATCGCGGCGATATGACCGCGCGCGACTTCGACCGCGTCCTCGGCTTCCCAGCCGTAATGATGGTTGCGCGAATGCGGGTTGCCGAACTTCTCCGTGAAGTAGGGCAGCATGACGTCCACGACGCGCGGGTCGCAGGGGGTCGTCGCCTGATAGTCCAGATAGATCGGCAGTTCGGGGCGGTTCGGGCGAACCGCGTCCGATGCGCCGCCTGGGGCGCTACCCGGGGCGCTAGTCGTGGCTGGCTTGGCTGCGAGCGCGAGACTCATGGCTTCTTCCTTCTTCTCAAACAGTCTCAAGGGCCATGGATGTGGCCCTGGATCGGGCGCGAAGGCCGCTCCAGGCCTTCGCGAATGACTCTATGTCGGCGGGGCGTGTCCCCCAGCCCAGGCTGACGCGGATCGCGTGAGCGGCGACAGCGCCCAACCCCATCGCGTCCAGCACGGCGCTGCGCCGAACCTTGCCTGACGAGCAGGCGGCCCCTGCGCTGACCGCGAATCCCGCCAGATCGAGCGCCATCACCTG
Source organism: Elsteraceae bacterium (assembly GCA_049240905.1). Lineage (GTDB taxonomy): Bacteria > Pseudomonadota > Alphaproteobacteria > Elsterales > Elsteraceae > JBMLRS01. The sequence continues at coordinate 4,676 of JBMLRS010000446.1, read as the reverse complement.
CGTTTCGGAAATCATGTCCGTCCGCGCCAGACAGCTGGTGTTCGGCAAGCGCGGCGCGCCGGCGCCGGCGATCACCGCATCGGGAACGGCGTCCAGGCACAGCGCCTCGAGCCGATCGCGCAGCCCGCGGATCTCGTCCGCACGGCGCAGATCTTCCTGCGTCAGTTCCGCCGCGACGCCGAAGCCGGCGATCGCCGCCGCATTCTCCGTGCCCGCGCGCAATCCACGCTCCTGCCCGCCGCCGCGCTGAATGGCCGCCAGCGGCGTTCCCGCCCGCAGGATCAAGGCCGCCGCCCCCAGGACGCCGCCGATCTTGTGCGCGGACAGCGTCATCAGATCAACGCCGAGCGAGCGAAAATCGACGGGGATCCGACCCGGCGCCTGCGCCGCGTCAGTGTGAACCAGGGCGCCATGGCGCCGCGCGATCTCAACAACCTCCGCGATCGGCTGAATCACGCCCGTCTCATTATTCGCGAGCATGACCGACACCAGCGCCGGCGCAGGATCCCGGGCAAGAGCCCGATCCAGAGCGCCAAGCGCGATCAATCCATCGCCGTTCACGGCGATCCGCTCGGCGTGCGGCGCAGCCTGAAGCAGGCTGTCATGCTCGATCGCGGAGGTCAGCAGCCGCGACCGCCCGGCGCCCAGAAGCGCCAGATGATTGGCTTCGGTGCCGCTCCCGGTGAAGATCACGCTTTCCGGCGCAGCCCCGACCATATCGGCCACCGCCGCCCGGGCGTCCTCCACCAGACGCCGCGCCTTGCGGCCGACGCCATGCACGGAAGACGGATTGCCGCCCTGCTCCATCGCCGCGACGACCGCGCGCAGAACCGCCGGCTTCGCCGGGGTCGTCGCGTTGTAATCGAGATAGAGGGGCGCGGCGGACATTCGCTTAGCTCACCGCGGCCAGCGAGGCGTTCGACGCGGCGGCGGTCGGCGCGGGACGAGACGGCGGCGCGAAGAAGTCGCGGCGGCCGGCGACGCGGCGCTCGATCACATCCTCGAGCGTCACCATGCTGAGATAGCTGTGGATCTGCGCGCCCAGCTCCTCCCAAAGGTCGTGGGTCAGGCAACGGCTGCGGTCGCTGTGGCAGCCGACGGCCTTGCCCGGCGAGCAACGCGTCGCGTGCATCGGCTCATCGACCGCGAGGATGATGTCGGAGATCCGCGTCTCCGCCGCGCCGCGCGCCAGCAGATAGCCGCCGCCGGGGCCGCGCACCGACTTCACGATGACGCTGCGCCGAAGCTTGGCGAACAGCTGCTCCAGATAGGACAGCGAAATCTCCTGACGATCGGCGATCTCGCCCAGCGTGACGGGCCCAATCCGGCCATGGGTGGCCAGATCGACCATCGCCATGACGGCGTAACGACCCTTCGTGCTCAGCCTCACTGCGCGTCCTCCCGCTCTTGAAGCGCCGGCCGGCTGGCCGCTGCGCCGTTGCGGGCCGGCCTGCGCGCCAACTCCGCCTCCATTTCCTGCACTCTCCCGGACAAGGCCGCGATCTGATCGGCCAGCGCCTGAACGGACCGTCCGACCGGGTCCGGCCCGGCCGGGTCCGCCACGCCATAGGCGCAGAACGCGCTGTCGCGGCGCGGCTGCTCCCCCACGATCTTGGCGGGGATTCCGACCGCCGTGGCGCCGGGCGGCACCGGGTTCACGACTACGGCGTTGGCCCCGATGCGCGCTCCGGCGCCGATCACGATCGGCCCCAGGATCTGCGCGCCCGCGCCCACGATCACATTGTTCTCCAAGGTCGGGTGACGCTTGGCGCCCTTCAGAGAGGTGCCGCCGAGAGTGACGCCCTGGTAGAGCGTCACATCGTCGCCGACCTCGGCGGTCTCCCCGATCACTACGCCCATGCCATGATCGACGAAGAAGCGGCGGCCGATGCGCGCGCCAGGATGGATCTCAATCCCCGTCAGATTGCGCGCGATCGCGGAAATGAAGCGCCCGAGAAAGAACCACTCGCGCCGCCAAGCCGCGTTGGCGAGACGATGGGCG
>JBMLRS010000446.1:0-2664 GCA_049240905.1 Elsteraceae bacterium | reverse complement strand
GGAAGCCGGGATAGCAAAAAATAACCTCAAGCGACGAACGCGCGGCCGGGTCGCGGTCGCGGATGCAGGTGATCTCTTCCTTGAGGCGCGCGAGCCACATCCGACGTCCCTTTTCCGCCGCCGCTCCCGCCAGAGCGAGGAGCTGATCAAACGATCTGTCAGAGCGGGATATAGGAAGACCTAGCGGGTCAGTCAAGTTTCAAGAAAACCTCACGCGGTTCAACGAGAAAGATCTCCTACTGACGCGCGGGGTCTCGCAAGGCCGCGGGCCGCAGCCGCGCCGGCGGCGCGGACAATAGGAACTTCACCCCGCGCGACGCTATGGCTTATATCTCTGGGCTCACGAAACATTCGCGCCGCTTCGCTCGATCTTCCGGAACAACCGGCAATGCCCTCGGAGTCACTCGCCCAAGTCTGCCTTCAAAAGGGCGCCGAGCTGCTGGCGTCGGGTGACCTCATTCACGCCGCGGCCTTCACCGCCGCCGGCGTCCATTTCGATCGCGCAGGCGAGGCCCCGCCCTTCGTCGCAGCGCTGGCCGCCCAGTTCTCCCAGCGCACCAACGCCGCCTTCGCGGCCGGGGACATGGCGGCCGCCCAGGTTTTCGACGACGTTCTGCGGATCTTTCTGCCGCCCGGCGTTCCCCCCATCCCCGCCGACCAGGCGACCGCCCGCGCCGTCATGCGGCTGGAGGAGATGCGCCGCTGCTATGCGGCCGGCGACCTGCCCGCCGCCGCGACCCACTGCCTCGCCGTCGAAGCGCTTGACCCTTCGCTGGAAGATCTGACGGAAAGCCGCCGGGCGATCCACCTCGCCTTGACCGAGAGACATGGCTTCGATCCAAACGGCGGGCCGCCGGACGGGGCGCTGCTTGAGCACGCCCTCGCCCTCAGGCTCCATGAGCGATCTTTCGCGCTGGTCAGGCTGGCCCATTGGCGCCGCAGGGCTGAGGATTTCTCCATGGCCTTGGAGCTCGCGGAGCGGGCGATCGAGGAGTCTGACTCCACCGAAGAGCAGATCGACGCGGAGTTCGTGGCCCTGCTTTCCCGCCACCGCCTCGAGGGCTGCGCCCCGGAGGAGGCCGAGCGGCGCGCGCTGACGGCGACGACGCGCGCGTTGCGCTCGCTCGGCCCGCCGATGGGGCTGGGCACCGAACTTCTGGTGATGCGATCGCAGCGAACCTACCTCAATCCTGGCGTCAGCTACGCGCTTAAGGACCTCAAGGAGATCCTGGGACGGGAGTCGGCGCCGCAGCGACATCGGCATTACGCCGCCAGCCTCGTGCTCTGCTGCCTGCGCAACGCGCTGCATCCCGAGAATCAAACCGCGCTGGACGTCATGGAGGCCAACACGCCGGATTCCGCGGACAGCGTGCTGACCCTGTTTTACTCCGCCTGGACATCCGGCGCGATCGCCTCCGCCCTCCGCTTCGCCGAACGCTTGAAGCAATGGTATCCCGCCTTCGAGATCATGGGCCCGCTGCATCGCATGGCGACGACCCACGACCTGGCGCCCGCCGCGACCCTCAGCCAACCGAAGCCGGTCGGGCGGCGGATCTACGCGACGGTCGCTTGCTGGGGCGAGGCCTACATCGCGCTGATGGAGAAGACGATGATCGCCTCGCTCCTGGCGCCGAACAATTTTCCGACCTTGGCGGCGCGGGCCGAGATTCATCTGGAACTGTTCACCCTGGAGCGGGACGTCGAGCGCCTCGCGAACTCCCCCGCGCTCCGTCGGCTGGGCGAATTCTGCGCGGTGAAGATCTTCGCCTTCCCGCGGGAGGTGAGTCTCCACACCGGAGAACTGCCGTTCATGCTCCTGGGATTCGGCGCGCATGCGACGGCGCTGCGGGCGGAGCGGGATGGCGCGGATTTCATGCATATCTGCGCGGACATGATTTTCGCCGACGGGTCCTACGCGGCCGTCGCCAAGCGGTTGACGGCCGATCCCCTGTTGCTGCTCAACGACAATCTCAACGCCTACGCTGACCCGGTGATGGAGCGGCTGAAGCCTTGCTTCGACGACGTCGTCCTGAAGGCCTCGATCCCAGAGCTGCTCGCAGCCGCCTCCGGCGCGCTGTCCCGGCGGTCGCTGGACCAAGTCTACCGACCAGACGACGCGGAGACGCCTTACTATCCGGTCAAGACGATCTTCCAAGTCCCGGGGGGGCTGGCGATGCACTCGTTCTACGGCAACCCGATCTATGTCAGCCATGCGGCGCTGGCGCCGATTCTGATGACGAACTTCGCCCCGCCCGACGGCGTGTTCATCGAACATCTGCTGCAGAACGCGAAACGCGGCCGCATGGAGATGTTGGTCGCGGAGGAGTTTTTGGGGCTGGAAGTTTGCAAAGACGATGGCCATGTCTTCGACATCAAGCCGATCTCGCTTCGGCAATCCATCAAGGACGTGTTTTTCTCGACCGGCGTCCCGGTCATCCGCAAGCTGATTTTCCCGCACAGAAACTTCTTCGCCGGCGTCGAGGTCGACCTATCCCGCCACGTCGCGCTGGAGGAGGCGGACCGGGTCGTGGCCTCCGTGCTGGAGATGTTCGAGACCGATCCTCTGCTCTGCGATCTGCAGAAAGAGTCCGAGGCGATCGAACGGGTCTATCGCGACGCTTGGGCGCGGGGGGATCAAAAGACAGCCGCGCGAAGTTATTGAAC
>JBMLRS010000445.1:0-3611 GCA_049240905.1 Elsteraceae bacterium | reverse complement strand
CTGATCCGGCCGCAACAACGCAAGGCCAAGCAACACAAGGAAATGCTCGCCGGCTTGAAGCGCGGCGACCGGGTCGTGACCGCCGGCGGCATCATCGGCGTCGTCGCGACGGTCCCTGGCGACGCCGCCGAAGTCGAAGTTGAGATTTCGGACAAGGTGCGCGTGAAGGTGCTGCGCGGGACCATCACCGACATTCTCTCCAAGACCGAGCCGCGCGACGGCGAAGAAGCGAAGAAATAGCCCATGGACGTCACGCCGCTGATCCCCGCCGGAAGGCAAGTCGTCGAGTCCTACGGCGATGGTCAGTTCCGCGTGACGGGGGTGAGCCACCCAGGATCGGTGCTGGTCCAGCGCGACCGCACCGATTCATGGGCGATCGCCAACATCGCCGACCTCTCGGTCGCGTCTCTGGCCCCCTTGTTCGCGAGGCCCGGATGGGTGGAGGTGCTGCTGTTAGGGTGCGGGCCTCGGCTGATCCAGCCGGGTCCAGCCTTTCGAGCGGAGTTGAAGACGCTGGGGGTGGTGGTTGAGCCGATGGACACCGGCGCCGCCTGCCGCACCTACAATGTTCTGCTGTCCGAAGATCGCCGCGTGGCGGCGGCCCTGATCGCCGTATAGGCTGCGCCGTCAGCCCCGGCGCAGCGCGTTCTCAACCAGGCTGCTATCGCCAAGAGCCGAAAACGCGCTGTGTTCAAGCAGCGAAGGGCAAGAACCGATTCGGGGAATCGGTTCTTGCTCCGGGCGCAGAGGCCCTCTCGCTTACGACGCGGCGGCGAGGTTGGCGTTCGCGAAGTCCCAGTTCACCAGATTGTCCAGGAAGGACTGGACGAAATCCGGGCGACGGTTCTGGAAGTCCAGATAATAGGCGTGCTCCCACACGTCGCAGGTAAGGATCGCGGTCTGACCATGCACCATCGGCAGGTCGGCGTTCGCGGTCTTGGTGATCTTGAGGGCGCCTTTCTCGGAGACAAGCCAAGCCCAGCCGCTGCCGAATTGGCCGCGGGCGGCTTTCTTTAAATCTTCATTGATGGCGTCGTGGCTGCCGACGCTCTTGTCGATCGCGGCCGCGATCGCGCCGGTCGGCTTGCCGCCGCCGTTCGGCTTCATGCTGTTCCAGAAGAAGGTGTGGTTCCACACCTGCGCGGCGTTGTTGAAGACGCCCGCCATGCTCGCGTCCTTCGCGCTGGCGTGGATGATCTCCTCCAGGCTCGACTTCTCATGCGCCGTGCCGGCGATCAGATTGTTCAGGTTCACCACATAGGCGTTGTGATGCTTGGCGTGATGGAAGCTGAAGGTCTCGGCCGACATATGCGGCGCAAGCGCGTCGGTAGCGTAGGGCAGGGGCGGAAGGGTGAATGCCATGTTCGTTTTCTCTCTCTGATCAAAGTCGGTGGGACAAATGGCAGGGCTTGATGTAATGCCACTAGGGGTTTCGGGCAACCGCGAGAGCCGTAGCGAGATGGCGCAAAAGACTCTTTCCAGCCCCCAACTGGGTTATTGCGGGGATCAGGTCAGGCGCGACGACCCGGACCGATTCCTGACCAGCCTATTCGCTCCGGTCGATCGGCGCGAGTCGCTCTGGGCGGTTTTGGCCTTCAATCTTGAAGTCGCCAAGACGCGGGAGCGCGTTCGCGAACCCATGCTGGGCCAGATTCGGTTGCAGTGGTGGCGCGACGCCGTGGCCGAGATCTTCGCCGGCGCGCCTCGGGAACATGCCGTCGTCGCCGCTCTCGCCAAAGCGACCGCCGCGAGCGGCCTTTCCCGAGCGGCGATGGAAGACCTGATCGACGCGCGGGAGACCGATCTGAGCCCTGATCCGCCCGCCGATCTGGCCGCCCTTGAAGCATATGCCGAACAATCCGCCGGCCCGCTGCTCGCGCTCGCCGCGCAGGCTTTGGGGACGGTCCTGCCCGAGGATCTGTGCCGACGATTGGCCGCGCCCCAAGCTTTGTCGGGCCTGCTGCTGGCGATCCCGTTCCGGGGATTGCACGGTCGCGTGGACCTCCCGGCGGACTTGATGGCGAAAGCTGGTTTGATCCCAGAGGCGGTGATCGATCCCAGCGCCCGCGCGGCGGTGGCCGGTCTGGCGCGCCAGATCGCCGATCGGGCGGAAGTCCGTCTGCGCGCGGCGCTCGCCGAGGCGCGTGAACTGCCGAAAGAGGCGCGCCCGGCGCTGCTGACCCTGACTCTCGCCAAGCGCAACCTGGCGCGCCTGTCGCAAGCCGGCTTCGATCCCTTCAACCCAATTCTCGGCCAGCGAGACGGTCTTCTGTCCGCGCGGCTCTGGTGGACGATGTCGACGGGCCGGCTCTAGATTCTATCCGATTTGAGTTAAATTCCAATACACGCAAATATAGACCCCATCCGGAGCCTGTCGAAGGATGCGCAAACTCTCTACTTCTTTCACTTTCGCCCCCTTCGACAAGCTCAGGGTGAGGCGAAGATTTTGATCATGCTGTGCAGATACTGAATTTACTCAAATCAGATAGATCTCAGGCGACCCAGCTCGCCAGATCATTCAGCGCGCGCGCGGTGTAGGCGCGTTTGCGCTCCCGGCCTTTCTCTCGACTGGGCGCCGGCGGGAACAGGCCGAAATTCACGTTCATCGGCTGGAAGGTCTGTTCGTCCGCCCCGCCGGTGATGTGGCTGAGCAGCGCGCCCAGCGCCGTGGTCGGCGGCGGCGCGACGGGGCTGTTTCCGCTCAGCTCCGCGGCGGCGAAACGACCGGCCAGCAGGCCGACGGCCGCGCTCTCCACATACCCCTCAACGCCGGTGATCTGCCCGGCGAAGCGCAGATCCGGGCGGGCTTTCAAGCGCAGGAACGGATCCAGCAGCTTCGGCGAGTTGATGAAGGTGTTGCGGTGCAGCCCGCCCAGCCGCGCGAACTCCGCGTTCTCCAGGCCGGGGATCATGCGGAAGATCCGGGTCTGTTCGGCGTATTTCAGCTTGGTCTGGAAGCCCACAAGATTGAACAGGGTGGCCAGCGCGTTATCCTGGCGCAGTTGCACCACGGCGTAGGGGCGATGTTCGGTGAAAGGGTTGGTCAGGCCGACCGGCTTCATCGGACCGAAGCGCAGCGTCTCCTTGCCGCGCGCGGCCATCACTTCAATCGGCAGGCAGCCTTCGAAGTAGGGCGTGTCTTTCTCCCATTCCTTGAAGTCGGTCTTTTCGCCGTCCAGCAGCGCCTGAATGAAGGCGTCATAGCCGGCTTTGTCGAAAGCGCAGTTGATGTAGTCTTTGCCGTCGCCGCCCGGGCCGACCTTGTCGTAACGCGACTGAAACCAGGCCTTCTCCAGGTTGATGGAGTCGCGATGGACGATCGGCGCGATCGCGTCGAAGAAGGCGAGGCTGTCTTCGCCCGTGAGACCTTGGATCGCCTCGGCGAGGGAGGGATGGGTCAAGGGGCCGGTCGCGATGATGGTCGATCCCCATTCCGTTGGCGGCAGGCCGGCGACCAGCTCCCGCTGGATCGTGATCAGGGGATGCGCCTCCAGCCGCTCCGTCACGGTCTGGGCGAAGGCGTCACGGTCGACCGCGAGCGCGCCGCCCGCCGGGAGCTTGTTGGCGTCGGCGGCGGCCAGGATCAAAGAGCCGCAGCGCCGCATCTCTTC
>JBMLRS010000444.1:0-2029 GCA_049240905.1 Elsteraceae bacterium | reverse complement strand
ATCGCCAGCGAAGAGCTGGTCGCGCCCTTCCAAATCTGGGTGGAGACCGACCGCCGCCTGTCAGCGCTCAGCCCCGAACGGCCTTTGCCCTTGATCAAAAGGCTGATCGACTGGTTGGCGCGGACCGGTCCTGGCGCGCTCCATTCTTCAGCCGCCCTTGCAAAGCGTCCCCAATCGCCCGGTCGGCGCGTTTAGGCCGCGCCGGGCGGGATCGAAGCGCAGGAGTGGCATGCTCGGGGCGCCAACCTCAACTCTCTTCGATTCTTCAGCGCGGCGAAGAGGCGATGAGCGTCACCGCCTCGCTCGGCTCGACGCTTGATCTTGACAGCAACTTTTTGGGGAGGCTGGCTTACCCCGTGAATCTCGGGAGCGGGCGGTATGTCATTCGAAGTCTGGATCGCGTTTGTCGCTGCGTCGTCGGTGCTGTTGATCATTCCCGGCCCGACGATCTTGCTGGTCGTCTCCTATGGCCTTGGTCAGGGCTGGCGCGCCGCTTTGCCAAGCGCCATCGGCGTCGCCCTTGGCGACTTCACCGCCATGACGCTTTCGATGCTGGGGATTGGCGCCTTGCTGGCGGCGTCCGCCACCATTTTCTCGATCCTGAAATTCGCCGGCGCCGCCTATCTGATTTGGCTGGGCGTCAAGCTGTGGCGGGCGGGCGGTTCTTTCGACGCGCAACCCAACCTCCACGCGGCGTCCTCGTTCAAAATGATCGGCCATGCCTGGATCGTCACCGCGTTGAACCCGAAGAGCCTCACCTTTTTCGTCGCCTTCCTGCCGCAGTTCCTAAGTCCGAACGCGGATTTCTGGGCTCAGATGCTGATCTTTGAGGCGACATTCCTTGTGCTCGCCTTCAGCAACGCCTTGGCTTACGGCTTGATTGCGTCACGGGCCCGCAGGCTGATGAGCAACAGGAAAGCCATCGGCGCGTTCAACAAGGTTGGCGGCGGTCTGCTCGTCGGCGCTGGGGTTGCGACGGCCACTTTGCGCGGGGGACAACCCTAAGCCCATGGCGATCTCTCCTCCCGCCGCCCTTGCCAAGCGTCCCCGAACGCTATAGAAGGCGCGTCTTCAAAATCTCTCACGCGGGTTGCGCGGCCCTGAACTTTTAAGGGTCGATCCGGTGTTGGCGGAATGGTTTCGCCAGCTCTTTTCTCCCGCGGCGGCATAACCGGAGCTCATCCTATGGCGTTACCCACTTTCACTCTGCGTCAGCTGCTCGAAGCAGGCGTCCATTTCGGTCACCACACGCGTCGTTGGAACCCGAAGATGGCCCCTTACCTGTTCGGCGTGCGCAACGGCGTGCACATCATCGACCTCGAGCAGTCGGTTCCGCTTCTTTACAAGGCCCTGAGCACCGTGCGTGACGTCGCCGCCGGCGGCGGGCGCGTTCTGTTCGTCGGCACCAAGCGCCAGGCGGCCGAGCGGGTCGCGGAAGCGGCCAAGAAGTGCGGCCAGTATTACGTGAACCATCGTTGGCTGGGCGGCATGCTCACCAACTTCAAGACCATCTCCCTCTCCATCAAGCGTCTGCGCGAGCTGGAGGAGAAGCTGAGCCAGGAACGCTCCGGGTTCACCAAGAAGGAGACTCTGAACCTGACGCGCGAACGCGACAAGCTTGAGCGCGCGCTGGGCGGCATCAAGGAGATGGGCGGCCTGCCTGACATCCTGGTGGTGATCGACACCAACAAGGAAGCGATCGCCGTTCAGGAAGCGAACCGTCTGAACCTGCCGGTCATCGCCATCCTGGACAGCAATTCCGATCCCGACGGCGTGGCGTTCCCGGTTCCGGGCAACGATGACGCGATCCGCGCGATCGATCTTTACTGCGACCTCCTAAGCCGCGCCGTGCTTGACGGTCTGCAGCAGGAAGCCATCGCCTCCGGCGTCGACGTCGGCGAAGGCGAGACGGCGCCGGAAGAATTCCTGCCGGAAGCGGAAGCGATCCCGGCTGACGTTGAAGCCGAGGCTCAGCCGACGGCGTAAGGCGCTTCGGCGTCTCATACATTAGAGGGTTGAAGAATGAGCG
>JBMLRS010000443.1:0-5453 GCA_049240905.1 Elsteraceae bacterium | reverse complement strand
GGCGGTACTTGAAGTAGACGATCGCGAAGGCGGAGAGCGCGGCGATCACCACTTTGCCCAAGGTCACGGATGTGGCGACGAACAGGCTGTTCATCAGCTTTCGCCCGAAATCCGCCTTCTCCCAGACCAGCGCGTAGTTCTCGAGGAGATGCCCGCCCGGCCACAGCGGCATCGGCACCATGTTCACGGTGCGCAGATCATGGCTGGAGGCGATGAACACGATCACGATCGGCAGGGCCGACAGGATCAGCCCGATCGCCATGATCAGATGGGTGAAGGCGTTGAGCCAGGGCGTGCGTTCGATCATGGCCGCCTCACTTGTAATGCACGTTGCGTTCGACGAAGCGGAACTGCACGAAGGTCAGGGACATCACCAGGATCATCAGGACGATCGACTGGGCGGCGGCCATCGAATAATCCAGCGCTTTGAAGCCGTCGGAGTAGATCTTGTAGACCATCAGATCGGTCGCCCGCGCGGGCCCGCCGCCGGTGGTGATGTCGACGATGCCGAAGCTGTCGACGAAGGTTTCGGTGATGTTGATGACCAGCAGAAAAAACAGCGTCGGCGCCAGCAGCGGGATCTGGATGTCGATCATGCGGCGCAGCACGCCGGCGCCATCCATCGCGGCGGCTTCGGTCAGGCTCTTCGGGATCGATTGCAGCCCGGCCAGGAAGAAGATGAAGTTGTAGGCGATCATCTTCCAGGAATTGGCGAGGATGATCAGGATCATCGCGTGGCCGCCGTTCATCGCCGGGTTCCAGAAATCGGGGAACACCTCGTTCAGCGCGGCCATGAACCCGGCCTGCGGGGCGAAGATGAAGCGGAAGGCGAGGCCGACGGCCGGGGCCGCGATCGCGTAGGGCCAGAAATAGATGAAGCGATAGGTCTTGTGACCGGTCAGCTGGCGGTCGATCGCGACGGCCAGCACCAGCGCGCCGACGATTGACAAGGTGGTGGAGCCGATGGCGAACAGGATCGAGACCCGTACCGAGTTCCAGTAGACCCGGTCGCTGAAGATCTCCTCGAAGTTCTGCAGCCCCACCCATTCATTGCCGCCGCCGAAGGGCGGCTGAGTGGTGAAGGCCCAATAGATCGCCTGACTCGCCGGCCAGTAGAAGAAGACGAACACCAGGAGCAGCTGCGGCGTGATCAACGCGGCGGCGAGCCAGAGGTTCGAGAAGGTGACGCGCTTATCCATGGAATCTGGTCCTGGGTCCGGGCGGCGACTAGCGCCCCCCCGCTTCCACGTGAGGCGTTAGGAAGCTGCTTGGCCATAAAGGTCTGCTCGAACCGGCGCAGGATCTGATTGCCGCGGGTCGCCGCGTCGTCCAGCGCGACCTGCATGTCCTTCTTGCCGGTGAAGGCGGCCTCCAGCTCGGCGCGGACTTCGGCACGGATCTGGGTGAAGTTGCCGAGGCGAATGCCGCGCGAATTCGCCGTGGGCGGCGTGGCGGTCAAGGATTCGATCGCCAGTTCGCGGCCGGCGTATTTCGGATCCTTGTAGAAGCCGGCGTCGTTCATGAACCGGAAGGCGCTGTTGCGCACCGGGATATAGCCGGTGACGGTGGACAGCCACTGAGCCTCCTCCGGCTTGGCGAGGAACTGCAGATAGGCCGCCGCCGCTTCATATTCCTGCTTGCTCTTGCCTTGCATGATCCAGAGCGAGGCGCCGCCGACCAGCGAGTTGTGACGCTTCACGCCTTCATAGACCGGCAGCATGGCCACGCCCCATTTCATGCCGGGGGCGGCGGTGGAGGCGACCACGCCATGGTTGGCGACCGAGCTCAGGACCGAGGCGCAGGAACCGTCGGCGAAGGCTTGAAGGATCGTCTTGCCGACCTGAGCGGTCTGGATGCGCGCGACGCCTTCATCCAGCAGCTTTTTCCATTCCTTCATGTAATCGGCGAAGCGGGTCTTGTTGAACACCAGCTCGGCGTCCAACCCGTCATAGCCGTTGTTCTTGCTCGCGATCGGCAGATTGTGGATCGCGGAGAACTGCTCCAACGGCATCCAGGTGTCATAGTCGAACCCGAAGCCGCACTCGACGCCTGCCGCCTTCATCTTGCGCAGATCGCCAAACCACTCCTCGATCGTCGCCGGCGCCTTGTCCTTGCCGATCTTGGCCCAGGCGTCCTTGTTCCAGTAGAGCAGGGCGGTCGAGGAATTATAGGGGAAGGACCACATGTCGCCCTTCGAGGTGGCGTAATAATTCGCGACGCCGGGGAAATAATCGTTCCAGTCGACCGCCAGATTGAAGTCCTTCACCAGCTGGTCGGCCTTGTAGATCGCGCCCGACAGCATGAAGTTCACCGTGCCCGCGTCATAGATCTGCACCAGGGTGGGGTGCTGCTTGGAGCGGTAGGCCGCGATCGTGTTCTGCTCGGCGGTGTCGTAGCCGCCCTGGCCGACGCAAACCGCTTCGTACTTGGTCTGGCTTTCGTTGAAGCGCTTGCAGTGATCTTCCATCACCTGGCCCAGCTGGCCGGTCAGGCCATGCCAGTAATCGAACTTGATCCGGGTTTGCGCGTCAGCGGCCGGGGAGGCCGCGAGCGCGAGCGCGATGGCTGCGCCGGCCGCCAGAGTTTTCAGAAGCATGGGAGGGTCTCGCCGTTGTTCAAGGAGGAACCCGCATCGCGGCGGGGTCCCTGCGTATGACAGAGCGGCGATGACGCTAGCGTGACGGTTCTGTTGTGGCGCCCCGAAGTTTCAATGACCGGAATGCGACGATCCAAAGGCGCCTTCGCGCGCTCAGGCGCGCCGTCCCTTGCGTCCCTTGCGCGGCTTCAGATCCGCCAAGCGGCGCGGCAGCTCCGCCAACAAGGCGGCGCGCCGCTCCGGCGGCATCCGCCGCCATTGCAGAATTTCATCCACCGTTCGTCCACAGCCTTTGCACAGGCCTGTCCCCCGGTCCTGCACGCAGATGTTCACGCAAGGGTCGCTTTTGCTCATGCGCGCAGGCGCAACCCGTCCGGGTCATGCAGCGCGCGGCCCTGCACCACGGCGCGGCATTCCTGGCCCAGCACGTCGATCAGCAGCTCGGTCCCGTCCTTGGCGAACTCGGTCGCGACATAGCCGGCGGCGAGGCTCTTGCCGACCCAATGGCCGAACCCGCCGGAGGTGACGTTGCCGACGGATTTTCCATCCTTCAGGATCACTTCATAGCCCACGACGTCGGCGTGCGGGGCGTCGACGGTCATCATGACGAAGCGCCGCTTCGGGCCGGCCGCCTTCTCCGCTGTGGCCGCCGCGCGGCCAGTGAAGTCGGCGTTCTTGCCGAAATCGATGAAGGCGTCCAAGCCGGTCTCGCCCGGCGTGTAGTCCGGCCGGAAATCCTTGTTGAAGGAGCCGTAGTTCTTCTCCAGCCGCAGGCAGGAGATCGCCCGCCCGCCATAGAGCGTGAGGCCCAGATCCGCGCCCGCCGCCATCAGATCGTCATAGAGCTGCACCTGGAAATCCGGCGTGACCCAGATCTCGTAGCCCAGCTCGCCGGTGAAGCCGCAGCGCTGCACGATCGCCGGCGACATGCCCACCGCCCCCTCGCGCACCGCGAAGAACTTGAAGGCCTCCTTGGAGACGTCGAATTCCGCCACCCGCTCCAGCAGCGTGCGGGCGTTCGGCCCGGACAGCGCGAAGCCGGTGAGGGTGGAGCAGGCGCTGCGCACGAACACGTCCGACGGCGGATTGCTTTGCCAGAACCAGCGCATGTGGAACGCCTCGGCGAAGCCTGAGCCGACGATCAGATAGCGGTCTTCCTCCAGGCAGGCGATCGACAGGTCGCCCATGATCGTCCCGCGCGGGTTCAGCATCGGCGCGATCGCCATACGGCCGGGCTTGGGGATGCGGCAGGCGAACACGCGGTCCAGCCAGGCGCGCGCGCCTTTGCCGGTGATCTCATATTTCGCGTAGTTCGTGGTCTCGTAGAGCCCGACGTTCGTGCGCACCGCGTGGCATTCCGCCTTCACATAGGGGAAGGCGTTGGAGCGGCGATATGTCGGCTCCTCCACCGGCTTCACGCCCTCGGGCGCGAACCACAGCGGATTCTCCATGCCGAAATTGGCGCCCCAGACCGCGCCGCGCGCGTTCAGCCGGTCATAGACGGGGCTGCGGCGGAACGGCCGCGCGTCGGTCATCTCCTCGTTGGGGTAGAGCAGACGGAAGCGGCGGCGATAATTCTCCTGCACCTTCACGCTGGTGTATTTCGGCGTGGCGAACAGGCCGTAGCGCGCGCCATCCATCGCCAGGACATCCTGACCGGGATCGCCGTTCGCCATCCAGCGCGACAGCACTAAACCAATGCCGCCGCCCTGGCTGAAGCCGGCCATCACCGCGCAGGCGTTCCAATAGCCCTGCAGGCCCTTCACTGGGCCGACCAGCGGATTGCCGTCCGGCGAGAAGGTGAAGGGGCCGTTCACCACTTTCTTCAGGCCGACCTTCGCCAGCGCCGGGAAATGCAGGAAGCCGCGCTCCAGCTCCGGCATGATCCGCTCCAGATCATCGGGCAGAAGCTGGCTGTGGAAGTCGTCGGGCGTCACGTCCGGGGCCCAGGGCTTGCAGTTCTGCTCGTAGGTGCCCAAGAGCACGCCCTGGCCTTCCTGGCGCAGATAGATCTCGCCGGTGAAGTCGGAGGTGTTGATGATCTCGCGCTCCAGCCCGGCCAGCTCCGGCACGGGCTCGGTGACGACATAGACATGCTCCATCGCCAGCACCGGCAGGCTGAGGCCGACCAGCTTGCCGACCTCGCGCGCCCACAGCCCGCCCGCGTTCACCACATGCTCGGCGACGATCGTGCCCTTGTCGGTCACCACATCCCAGCTCAGGTCCGGGCGTTGGTTGAGCGCGATCACCTTGGTGAAGCGATGGATCTCCGCCCCCATCGCGCGCGCGCCGGCGGCGTAGGCTTGCGTGACCATCCAGGGATCGACATAGCCGCCATCCTCGCGCCACAGCGCGCCCTTGAAGCGGCTCTCATCGATCAGCACGTTGCGTCGCTTGGCTTCAGACAGCGGGATCAACTCCGTGTCCATCTGCAGATAGCGGGCGCGCGAATGGATCAGCTTCAGGAAATCCATCTGCCCGTCGCTGGCCGCCAGATAGATCCCGCCATTATGGTGAATGCCGCAGGACTGGCCGGTGACGCTCTCCAACTCGCGATACAGATCGAAGGTGTATTTCTGCAGCTTGGAGACGTTGGCGTCCGAGTTCAGCGTGGTGACGCCGCCCGCCGCATGCCAAGTGGAGCCGGAGGTCAACTCGTTCTTGTCGAGCAGCACCAAATCCGTCCAGCCGATCTTCGCCAAGTGATACAGCACCGAGACGCCGACGACGCCCCCTCCGATGACGACGGCGCGAGCGGTGTTTTTCATAGGCGAGGCTCTCTCAGGCGGAAGGGAACAAAGCCGCTGTGGCTTGGCCTATTGATAGAATGAAATTCCGGCGGCTCCAACGCCCAATC
>JBMLRS010000442.1:3924-9416 GCA_049240905.1 Elsteraceae bacterium | reverse complement strand
AGCCTTTCAGGAGCCACCTGGTCGAGATCGCGCCTTTGCTGATAGCTCAGCGACGCCAACAGCGCCGCGCCGAGGTCGATCTTTCCGAAGGCTGACAATCGGGGAATCGCCGCCACCGCCGGAGCCAGCCACGCCTCCAGGCTCTCGGCCAGCCCCGTGTCGCTGACGTCCGGCCAGGCGTCGGCGCCGTCGACCGCTCCGGCGAAACGCAGCCTTTCACGCACCCGAACGGCGCTTTCGCTCCAGGACAGCAGGCCGACCCCGCGCTGACGCAGAGCCGCGATCACCGCAGGCCCCATCTCGTCCGGCGGCAGGCCGGCCAAGGGTTCCTCGCGCAGCAGAATAGGGCCCAGCCGCGTCGTGCGACGCGCCGCCAACGTGGCGTTGGCGTCGTCCCAGACGACCTGCGAGCTGGTCTCGATCCGATCAGCCCAGCGCGCCAGCAGCGCCTCGCCGTCAATCGGCGCGGCGGACCAAACGCGGGATTCTCGCCCGCCGCCGTCCAGATCCGCGATCGCCAACCAAGGCTCCGACGCCAAGGAATCAAGCGGATCCAACGCCGCGCCGCGTCCGCCCAGCATCAGGTAGCGCGGGTCATTTCCCGGACGTCGTTTGGCGATCCGGTCGGGATAGGCCATCGCAACCAGCTCTCCGACCCGATCCAGCGCGCCGGGCGCGATATCCCTCGGGATTTTCAGCCGCCGTCGCAGATCCGCCTCTCTTTGCCGCACAGACGCCAGCGCGCCCGGATCAATTCCCGGCGCACTCGACTTTCCTTCCATCAGCACGGCGACGCGGGGCCTGAGGTCAGGATCGCGCGCCCCGCCGCGAAACAGATCCCGTTCCCCCAGCAGCGCCGCGATCAGGCAGGCCAGCGCGCCGTCGCCCTGCTCCGCAGCGCTCAGCAACATGGCGGCCAAACGGGGATGGGCTGGCAGCCGCGCGATCGCCCGCCCGCGCGGCGTGATCTTCAGATCGCGGTCCATCGCCCCCAGGTCCCGCAGCAACTCATGCGCATGGCCGAGCGCGGCCGCAGGCGGCGGATCCATCCAGCGCAACCCATCCGCCTCCTGCCCCCAAAGCGCCAGTTCAAGCGCCAGCCCGGTCAGATCGGCGGTCACGATCTCCGGCTGCGCGTAGGGTGAAAGCGCCCGGTCCTCCTGTTCGCTCCACAGCCGATAGCACACGCCCGGCGCGGTCCGTCCGGCGCGGCCTCGGCGCTGATCGGCGTTGGCGCGCGGAACCGTGAAGGTCGAAAGCCGGGTCATGCCGCTGCCTGGATCGAAGCGCGGCGCCCGCATCTGGCCGGCGTCGATCACGACCCGCACGCCGTCAATCGTGAGGCTGGTTTCGGCGATCGCGGTCGCCAGCACGATCTTGCGCCGACCCGGCGGCGGCGGCCGGATGGCGCGATCCTGCTCCGCGGCGGAAAGATCCCCATAGAGGCTGACCAGATCGACGTCCGCGGGCAAGCCGGACAGATCGGCGGCGGTTTGACGAATCTCCTTGGTCCCTGGCAGGAAGACCAGCACGCCGCCCTCTTGGGTTCTGAGCGCCTCGCGCACCACGCGCGCGACGCTTTGCGGGAGGCGATCCTTGGGTTCGCGCGGCCGCCAGAACGTCTCGACCGGATAGGCGCGCCCCTGGCTCTCGATCACGGGACAATCGCCCAGAAAGCTTGCGACCTTCGCGCCGTCCAGGGTCGCCGACATCGGCATCAGGCGCAGGTCCGGCCGCAGCGCGTCCTGCGCCTCCAAACACAGCGCGAGCCCCAGATCCCCTTCCAGGCTGCGCTCGTGAAACTCGTCGAACAGCACCGCGCCCACGCCCTCGAGATCGGGGCTGTCCTGGATCATCCGGGTGAAGACGCCATCGGTGATCACTTCGACGCGGGTGCGCGGACCGACCTTGCTGTCCATGCGCACGCGGTAGCCGATCGTCTCCCCCACCTCCTCGCCCAGGCTTTGCGCCATGCGGCGCGCGGCGGCGCGGGCGGCGATCCGCCGGGGCTCAAGCATCAGAATCTTCTTGCCGCCAAGCCAGCCGCAATCGAGCAGCGCCAGAGGCGCGCGCGTGGTTTTGCCGGCGCCCGGCGGAGCCAGCAGCACGACGCGGACGCTCTGCTCCAGCGCTTGGCGCAGAGGTTCGAGCGCGGCGTCGATCGGCAGCGACTCCAGGCTCACGACATGGTCTCACTTACCCCTCAGGATCGCGTCTGGTATCCTGGATTCATTGGAAAAGGAAACGTCGTGATGTCCCTGTCCCGTTCGCGCCCGCTGCCGCTGCTCTTGATCCTGGCGACGCTGAGCGTCGCCGCGTTATGGACCTCGCCGGCGCGCGCCCAGGCGGCCTTGACCTGCGGCCCTTCCAATCTTGGCCAGACCGTCTGTCAGGCCGAAGGCAAATGCGTTTGCAGCTTCAATCAGGGCGGCCTGATGACGCGGACGCCGCCGGGCTATTCCTGGGACTGCAATCTTCTGTTGGGCGCTTGCGCCGCCGGCCCGTTCCCGGTCCTGTCGCGTGCGACCGCGCCCTACGCCGAGCCGGGCGTGGCGTTGAACGCGGCCTCGATCCGCCAAGCGCAGACCGCGCTGAAGCAGCTTGGCTTCGATCCAGGCGGGGTGGACGGCGTCGTCGGCCCGCGCACCCGCGCGGCGACCCGGGCCTTCCAGCAGGCGAACGGGATGAACGCCTCCGGCGTCCTCTCCGGCGAAACGCTGGAGCGGCTGAGAATGGCCGCGCCGCGCCGATAAGCGCGTGACCTCCCTCCCCGACCGCGCTAAGTTCGGACATGCCCCGCAAAACGCCACGCCCGATTGAGGAAGCCCGCGCGATTGCGCGCGCTTTGCGCGCGCGCTACATCACGCCTGAGGCGGAGGTGGCCGCCAAGGCCGCCATGGCCAGACTCAAGGTTCCGCTCCCTGGAACGGACGCCTTCGCCAAGTCGTCGACGCCCTATGACGGCGCGCAGGGAGAGCGAACCTTGATCGGCTTCATCCGACAGCGCGAGGGCATCCGGGTGGAGGGATCGGAGGAAACCGGCGACTTCACCGCCACCGAGCGCGATCAGGCCCGCGAAATTCTGTTGAAAATTCAGCAGCGTTTCGCGACCCGCCAGTGACCGAGGAATCGGCCGTCAGCGTCCGTCGCGCGACGACGAACGACGCGCGCGCCCTCATAGAGCTCCTCGGCCATCTCGCGGTCGAAACGGATTTCATGGTTGTGACGGCGCCGCATCCCCGGCGCGACCTCACCGCTGTCGTCGACTATCTTCGAGCCTCGGCTCAAAGCATGACGAACGTGACGTTCGTGGCGTTGGTCGACTCGAAGATCGTCGGCATGCTGGTGACGTCAGGCGATCCGCACCCCGCAAAGATCGGCACGATCGACGTTGATTTGGGCGTGCGGGTGGATTGGAGCCGCCGAGGCCTTGGCCGCAGCCTGCTCTCCGCCGCTCAGGACTGGGCGGTCAGCCAGCGGGTTCGCCGGCTTCAACTGCGGGTGATGACCCATAACGAGCCGGCGATCGCGCTCTACAAGAGCTTCGGATTCGAGATCGAAGGCACCTTGCGCGATCATCTGAAAATCAAAGACCGCTACGTCGACCAATACGTCATGGCGAAGCTGCTGGGCTGACCGGCGGCGGCGTGGCGCGGGCGTGGCGCCGCACGGCGCGAATCGACAAAGGAATCGTCGCCAGATAAATCGCGCCCAACCCCACCAGAGTAAGCCAGGGCTCCGACGCCAACCCCGCGAACAAGGCGCCCGCGATCGCAAGCACCGGGGCGACCATCCAATGGCGGACCTTCAGCTTCTTGAACGCGAAGGTCGGAAGCCGGCTCACCGTCAATCCCGCCACGATCACCATCCAGGCGCCGACCGAAGTCGGCAAATGCAGCCACGAAAGATCCAGATCGAAGCTCGCCACCAGCGGCATCAGCACCAGCCCGGCGCCGGCCGGCGCCGGCACGCCAGTGAAATAATTGCTGGCCCAGGCCGGCCGATCCGGATCGTCCAGCGCGCTGTTGAAGCGGGCCAGGCGAAGCGCCATGCAGACCGCGAACAACAGCACTGCGGCCCAGCCGATCCGTCCGCTGTCGGCGAAGCACCAAAGATAGAGAACGATCGCCGGCGCCACGCCGAAGCTGATGAAATCCGACAAGGAATCCAGTTCCGCCCCGAAACGGGAGGTGGCCCCGATCAGGCGGGCGATGCGGCCATCCAGCGCATCCAGCACCGCCGCCAGGATGATCGCGATCACCGCGAGCTGGAACTTGCCCTCGAAGGCGAAGCGGATGCTGGTGAGGCCGGACGAGAGGGCCATCACCGTCACCATGTTCGGGATCAGCCGGGCGAGCGACTGTCCCCGCAGCCTCGGCCGGTGTCTGGGTGGACGCGGCATCAGCGGACCACGCCGCGGCGCGGCGGTTCGTCAACGCGGCCCATGTCGGCCAACACCGTTTCGCCCGCATACATGCGCTGACCGACCAGCACCAGCGGCGCGGCCCCGGCGGGCAGATAAACGTCCACCCGGCTGCCGAAGCGGATCATGCCGATGCGAACGCCTGTCTTCACCACGTCGCCCTCCCGCACCCAGGTGAGGATGCGGCGCGCGACCAAGCCCGCGATCTGCACGACCGCGAACTCCCGCCCATCCTCCAGCTTCATCCGGAAGGCCTGCCGTTCGTTATCGTCAGACGCCTTGTCGAAGGAGGCGTTCATGAATTTGCCTGGCCGGTAGGCGATGCGGACGACGGTCGCGGTGATCGGCGACCGATTCACGTGCACGTCAAAGACGTTCATGAAGATCGCGACGCGCATCATCGGCGTCGCCTCCATGCCGAGTTCGGCGGGCGGCAGCGCTTCGGCGACCTCGACGACGCGGCCGTCGGCGGGGCTGATGATCAAGCCGTTCCGGCGCGGGGTGACGCGTTCAGGGTCGCGAAAGAAATAGGCGCACCAGGCCGTCAGGATCAGCCCAACCCAACCTAGCGAGATGTTCACGAACGCGAGCCCGATTGTCGCGGCGGCGAAGATGGCGATGAACGGCCATCCTTCGCGATGGATCTGCGGCAAGTTGGGCATGGACAAGGGCGTTACTCCGCTCTGCGCGCGCCGCCCCGACGGCGGCGCTCACGACGATGGTTTATTCCCAATCGAATATAAGGGAAACTAGCCTCGGTCATAGAATTGGTCTTGTTGATGTCGACGTTACAGTTGCTTGCAGCCCAGAAGGTACCGCTCGAGTTCGGCGCTCTGCGCATGGACGAGGAGGGGAATCTGATCGAGAGATCCGCCACCACCCTGTCTTTTGGGTTCATGGTGGATCAACTGCCCTATGAGTGCGTGCTGAACCGCGTCGGCGCGAACGACCTGCGGATCAGCGCCAAACTGGGGCATATCCCGTTCAGCGCCGAGAATCGGCAGGCGCGAGTCGATCTGTTGACCCTGGTCGCGGCGTCGAGAGGGGCCATCCCCTTTGGCGGCATTGG
>JBMLRS010000442.1:0-3914 GCA_049240905.1 Elsteraceae bacterium | reverse complement strand
AGGCGCGCATCTGCGTCGATACGCCGATGAACCCGCTGGCGATCCTGACCGCCGTGACCGAAGTGCTGCGCGACAGCCTGCCCTGGTCGACGGCGATCCGGAACCGCATCGCCGCCGCCCGGCCGGTCAGGGCGCGGTTGGCAAAGTGAAGATCTGACCGGGATAGATCAGGTTCGGATCCCGGATGCGATCCTGGTTCGCCCGATAGATCACGACATACTGAATCCCTTGGCCGTACGTGCTGCGCGCGATTCGCCAGAGATTGTCGCCGGGTTGAATGACCACCGATCCCGCCTTCAACGGCTCAGGCGGCGCGGCGGCGCGTTGGAACGGCAGTTCCACGCGAGATTGGACCTTGCCGTCCGCTCCGATCTGATCGACTCGCATCTGGTAGAGGCCGGGCGCGATCGGCGCCGCCGGCTCGACCCGCCAAGCGCCGTCGGCGCCGGCTTGAGCCCTCGCGATCGGCTGGTTGTCCAGATAGATCGTGACGGTCGCGTTCGGCGCAGCCTTGCCTGAAACCGCTACCTGTCCCTTCTCGGTGTATTCGATCGCCTGAACCTCCACAGCCGCCGCCGAAGGCGTCGTGGAGGCCTGTGCGGGCGGCGGGGCCTGAACCACGCGCGCGCCAAGCGTGGAGCCCGTCGCCGCGTCGTCGGAGCGCGGCACCACGACGGCGAGCGGCGGTTGCGTCGGCTGGTCGCGCGGCGGCACGGAGAGGATCGCGACGCCCGCGGAGCGGACGGTCTCTCCGTCGCTGACCGCCGAGGCCGACAGTTCGCGCGCGCCGGGCGTCAAGGGTTCGGTCGAGAGGATCACCCACTCGCCGCGCGCGTCGGCCTTCTGCGATCCGATCTTGCGATCGCCGTCATAGACCGTGACCTCCGCGCCAGGTTCGGCCCGCCCGGCGATCACGGCTTCGCCGCGCGGATTGACGCGGATCACGTCGAAGCTGGGCGGAACAAGAGACGCCCGCGCTGGCGGCGCCGGGGCGGCCGGGGGAGCTGCGACTGGGGGCGCAACGACTGGCGGCGCAGGGACTGGGGGCGCCGCGACTGGAGGCGCCGCGACTGGGGGCGCCGCGACTGGAGGCGCCGCGACTGGGGGCGCAGCGAGCGGAGGCGCCTCGATCGGGGGGGGTGCAGGCGGCGGCGCAGAAGGGGCTGCGGCGATGGGCGTGGCAGGTTCAGGCGCCGGCGGCGCGGGAGGCGCGGCCTCGGCGGTGGGCGCAGTTTGAGGCGGCGCCGGCGGCGGAGCCTGAGGCGCCGTTTGGGGTTGACTCTGCGTCGGCGGGGGCGTCGGCGCAGGCGTGGGGGCCGCCGCAGGAGGCGTAGGCGCGGATCTGATCACGGGCGGAGGAGCTGGCGACGGCGTGGCGCGCGTCGCCGACGTCTCAATCCCCTTGGCGAGCTCGCCGAAGAAATAGACGGCGGCCAACAAAAGACCGAACACCGCCCCAATGGTCACTAAGTGTTTCACGCCCACCCCCTCAAAGCACGGAATAAACAAGAAAAAAGCAGCACTTTGATAGAAAACTCAACGGTCCCAGCAGGATAGATCTTGCCGCTGTTCTGTGATTATGGGATGCAGCTAGTCGCGAAATGTCACTATGTCGCATTAGATCCGACCGTGACGGTCGCGCCAAGCGCCGGTTCCCGGTTCTGACCCCAGGCCCACCCCCCCCAGGAGAGCATTAACCATGCGCGTTAAACATCTAGTCGTCACCACAGCGATCTCGTTGTGCGTCTTCGCCGGCGCCGCCATGGCGCAGTCCGCCGCCGACGCTTTGAAGGACCGCAAGGCCGGATTCCAGAACAACGCCACCCAGATGCGCGCGATCAAGGGCGTGCTGGACGCAAAGGGCCCGATCGCCCCGATCGCCGCCTCCGCCCAATCGATGGCCGAATTCGCCGCGAAAGTGCCGGCCTTGTTCCCGGCTGGCTCCGGAACCGGCGACACCAAGGCTCTGCCGGCGATCTGGACCGATTTCGCCGATTTTGAAGCCAAGTCGAAGGCCTTTGAAGCAGCCGCCAAGAATCTGCAGCAAGTCGTCGCCTCCGGCGCCGACCACGCCGCCGTTCAGGCGGCTTATTCGGCCGTCGGCGCGACCTGCGGCGGCTGTCACGAGAAATACCGGGCCAAATAAGCGGTTCAGGGTGAGCTGGCCTGGCGATCCACGCTCAGGCCAGCCTCACAATCGCGGTCACCGCGCCGATCGACGCGGCCAGGATCGCCAGAGCGAGCCAGACGCCGCCATCGGCCTTCACGCGCTCGGCCTCGGCGCGCAACTCTGGATCCAGGGTCTTGCGGCCGGTGATCATCGCGCCGATCAAATTCTCCCCCTTCCAGATCAGATAGATCACGACCGCCGACACATGCGCGGCGATCAACAGCAAGATAAGCTTGCCATTCAAGCCATGGAGCGACAGCAGCCTGGAGCGCAGGGCGTCTGAGACATAGTCGGCGTAGGGCCCGCTGGTGAGCCCCATGTCGCTGTCGCTGATGAACAGGCCCATCGCGACCTGAGCGAACAGGATCAGCAACATCGCCAACACCATCCAGCCGCCGATCGGGTTATGCCCGATGTCGCGCATGTCCCGCGGACTAAACAGATCCCGGATGTGATGAATAGCCGCACCCGGCCCGCGCAGGAACGACGAGAACCGCGCCCAAGCCCCGCCGACGAATCCCCAAGCGACTCGGAACAGCAACAGCGCCAACACGGCGTAGCCTGACCAGAAATGCCATTCCAGCCATGGACCGGCGCGGTCTCCGCTATACCAGGAGAACCCGACCAACGCCGCGAGCGACCAATGAAAGGCTCTTGTCGGGAAATCCCATACGCGCACGGGGCGGGCGGTCGGTTGCGCGGCAGGCGACGGCGAGATAGACATCTGTGCCTCGATATCAAATTTCAAGCGCCCCATCGTACCCAGGTCCGGGGGCTCCTGTTAGTCAGTCATGCATCCCATCAGATCCCTTTGCGTTTTTTGCGGCTCCAAGCCTGGGACCGATCCTCATTATCACCAAGCCGCGATTGCGCTGGGCCAGGGGTTGGCCGCGAACGGCGTCGCCCTGGTCTATGGGGGCGGCCGCGTCGGCCTGATGGGGGCCGTCGCCGACGCCTGCAAGGACGCCGGCGGCCGCGTCATCGGCGTGATTCCGGATTTTCTCGAGAAGCGCGAGGTCGGCCATCGCGAGATCGACGAATTGATCGTCGTCGACAGCATGCACGCCCGCAAACGCCTCATGGTCGATCGTTCCGACGCCTTCGCGGTGTTGCCGGGCGGATTTGGCACCTTGGACGAAACCTTCGAGGTTCTGACCTGGGCCCAATTGTCGCTGCACGCGAAGCCCGTGCTGCTGCTGAACGTCGGCGGATACTGGGATCCGCTGGCCGCGCTGATCGACCATATGATGGCCAAAGGCTTGGTGGAGCCTCGCCTGAAGGGCGTCTACCAGTTCGTCGACACCGTTCCTGACCTGCTCGCCCGCTTGACCCGGTTACCAAGCGGAGGTCCTGTCGCAAGCGAGAAGTTCTAGATAAAACCGCCTAACCCCTGGTACCCTGTCACCAACACAGACAACGCAGCCGCGCAGACGGAGTTAC
This sequence comes from Elsteraceae bacterium, assembly GCA_049240905.1. Lineage (GTDB taxonomy): Bacteria > Pseudomonadota > Alphaproteobacteria > Elsterales > Elsteraceae > JBMLRS01. The sequence continues at coordinate 304 of JBMLRS010000442.1, read as the reverse complement.
GTGATGAAGAAGATCAAAGTGGTCAATCCGATCGTTGAATTGGATGGCGACGAGATGACCCGCATTATTTGGCGCATGATCCGAGAGAAACTGATCCTTCCCTATCTCGATGTTGATTTGAAGTATTTCGACTTGGGCATGGAGAACCGGGACGCCACCAACGATCAGGTGACGGTGGATTCCGCCAATGCGATCAAGCAGCACCGCGTGGGCGTCAAATGCGCGACGATCACGCCAGACGAGGCGCGGGTTGAAGAGTTCAAGCTGAAGAAGATGTGGAAGTCGCCAAACGGCACGATCCGCA
>JBMLRS010000441.1:0-5059 GCA_049240905.1 Elsteraceae bacterium | reverse complement strand
GGCGAGATTTCCTCCTTCCAGGGCCCCTTATGACCAGCGACAACGACCTTCTCTGTTCCATCGACGGCGCCATCGCGCGCGCGACCTTCAACCGCCCGCAGGCGCGCAACGCCCTCACTTTCGCGATGTATGAGCGGTTGGCCTCCTTCTGCGAAGAGGCCTCCGCCACCCCCGGCGTGCGCTCGATCATCATCACCGGCGCCGGCGACAAGGCCTTCGCCGCCGGCACCGACATCTCGCAGTTCCTCAGCTTCTCCAAGCCGCAGGACGCGATCGACTATGAGGAGCGCGTGGGGAAAGTCGTGGAGCGGATCGAGCGCTGCCCCACCCCCACCATCGCCGCGATCGCGGGCGCCTGCACCGGCGGGGGCGCCGCCATCGCCGTCGCCTGCGACATCCGCGTCGCGGCCGCCAACGTCCGCATCGGCATGCCGATCGCCCGCACCCTGGGCAATTGCCTGTCGAAGGAGAATTACGCCCGCTTCGCCAACCTGATCGGCGCCGCGCGGGTGAAGGAGATGATCTTCACCGGCCGACTGATCGAAGCGGAGGAGGCGCGCGCCATCGGCCTGGTCCATGAGATCGTCCCGCCCGACGGCGACCTCATGGCCCGCGCCGAAGCCCTCGCCGCCACCATCGCCGGCCACGCCCCCCTCACCCTGCGCGCGACCAAGGAAAGCCTCCGCCGCCTAGCGCAGGACGGCCCCGCGGCCCAGGATCAGGACATCATCCTCTCCTGCTACATGAGCGAGGATTTCCGCGAGGGCATGGAGGCGTTCCTGGCCAAACGCCCGCCGCAGTGGCGCGGGGTTTAGCGGGCTTTACTTGTTTTTTCGGCGGCCAAGATAAGCTACATTTAACTAAGGTCTTGTCATGTCGAACGCGAAAAGCACTGCGAATGATCGAGCGGCCACGCGCGCGAAGGCGACTTCGCGACGCGAGAAGCTGCGCGCTCAGGGCCTGCGTCCAATCCAGATATGGGTTCCGGACACGCGAACCCCTGGCTTCGCTGAAGAGGCGCGCCGCCAATGTCTGATCGCGAACGCCAGCGACCCTCCGAAAGCTGACCAGGCGTTCATTGATTCCGTTTCTTGGCTGACTACTGATGAAGCGGGGTGAGGTTTGGACGGTTTCTGGCGGTCCAGGTTACGCCGGAAAACCTCGACCTGTGGTCATTGTCCAGGGCGACGCTTTCGAGGCCCTCGATTCCGTAGCCATCTGCCCCTTAACAACGATTCAAGCGGAGTTGCCGCTGTTTCGCCTTGAGGTGATCCCGACCGAGGCTAACGGCTTGCGCGCGCCGTCCCGGATCATGATCGACAAGGTGAGCGCCGTCCCAAAGGCGAAACTCGGCGGCCGGATCGGGCGGATCGCCGACGCCGACATCCTGAGGGTCAATCGCGCGCTGGCGACGTTCCTCGGGCTTGCCGGTTAGTCTTCGCCGCGCTTGTCCGACAATCCCATAAACCTTACCTTCTCCCCAACATCACCAGCCTGAGACGGCGTTGCTTTGGCCACTTACGTCCCGTACCAGCCGCCCTCTGCGATCGGGCGCGCGTTGTTCAACTTCAGCCAGACTCTCGGCAGCCCGAATTTCCGCTATTCGGGTGAGATCCGGGTGTCGACCTCCTTGGGGCCGCTCGCCAGCGAGGTCGGGGCGCTGGGCACGCCGAACGCGCTGGCCGCGCAATTCTATGTCGGCGCGGGCAGTTGGACCCAGGCGCAGTTGGAGAAGGTCGACGCGATCACCGCGACCTACGCCAACTTCGCCAACATCAACTTCACTGCGGCGGTGAACTATCCGAACGAGACGCCGTCGCAGATCGGCGCCCGCTCGGACATCAACATTTCGTTCATTTACCGGGCCGACCAACGCACTCTTGCAGGCGTCTCCGCGATCAACGCCTCTCAGACCCCCGCCTCGCCGCTGCAGTATTTCGGCGCCGACGGCGACGTCTTGCTGAACTCCGGAATCTTCGGCGCGTCCGGCCTCACCACGCGGCCCGACCTCTCCCCGGTGACGACTCTGGGCGCGACCCTGCAACATGAGATCGGCCATTCGCTGGGCCTGGCCCATCCGCATGTCGCGGTCCTGGCCTCGGGCGCGCGCCTGCTGTCGCTGAATTTCGGCGCGCTCGGGACCAACGGGTTCGAGAAGCTGGGCTTTGGAATGCGCGGCGCGGCCGACCTCGACAAAAGCTACTTCACGATCATGTCCTACGATCAGGGGGTCGACGACAGAGGCGCCGGCGTGTTCGCGCAGACGCCGATGATCCTGGACGTGATCGCCCTGCAGGAAGCCTATGGCGCCGGCCGCGGCACGCATGGCGCCGGCGACGACGTCGTCACCCCCGGCGGCGAGGGGGTGGTGAGCGCCTACCGCGTCTATTACGACCTGGGCGGCGTCGACACGATCAATCTGCTGAACTACGCCGGCGGGGCCATGTTGCGCATGGGCGAAGCGATCGACGGCGCGTCGAACCTGATCGGCGTCTCGATGAGCCGCGCGGACGCCGTTCTAGCCGCCGCCGGGAGTTCGCCCAAGAGCCTGCGCTGGTGGTATGGCGATTATGAGAACGCGACCGGCGGGCCGGGGGCGGACCAGATCTTCGGCAACGCCCTCGCCAATCAGATCTCCGGCGGCGGCGGCGACGACGCGATCGACGGCGGCGCGGGGGCGGACGCGGCGGTCTACGCCGGCGCGCGGGCGCAGTACCGGTTCGCCGGGGCCGGCGGCGCGGTCGCCACCGTCCGGGATCAGATCCCTGGGAGAGACGGAACCGATCTACTCAGCAATGTCGAGTTCGTGAAGTTCGCCGATCAAACCATCGTCGCCCCCTCCGCGGTCAGCGCGCTGTCCGTCGCCGTCGCGAACCAACTGGCGCTCGCCTATCTTGGCCGGGGCGTCTCGTTCGACTGGCGCAACGCGGCGGCCCTGACGCTGGATCAATCGGGAACGGGGACCGCCCCATCGCGCTTCTTCAGCGCCGCCGTCGCCGACGGAGCCCTGGGGACCGCCGACAGCCTGGAGACCGTCGTCGACCGAGGTTTCCAGAACATTTTCGGCTTCGCCGCCACCCCGTTCGAACAGACCGCCTGGGCCGATCTCGCGCGCGGCGGGTTCGTCTCCCGCGAGGCCCTCCCCTGGGCGCTCTTTGTCTCCTATCTCGGGGCCGACAATGTGCCTGCGCGCTATCAGGTCACCGCGCAGAGCCGCCTTTTGGCGCTCGACGCCTTCACCACCGCCGCGCAGGGCGCGCCCTCCGGCGCCCCCGGCGAGACCAACGCCGCCGCAGCCGCAGCCGCGCGCGCCTGGCTCGGCCCTGTGTCCGACCCGTCCAGCAGCGCCCTGAAAATCCTCAGCGCCCAATCCGACGTGAGCCTGTTGGCCATCACCACGTCCGTCGGGTCGGGCGGGATGATGGAGTTGATCGGCGTGAGCGTCTGACTCGTGGTCTTGCAGATCCCTCAGTCGTAGCGCAGCTCCGTCGCCTTGCCGCGGAACACGAAATAGCTGAAGCCGGTGTAGGCGATGATGAAGGGCAGCACGAACACCGCCCCGACCAGGATGATGAACAGGCTCTCCGGCGCGCTGGCCGCCTGCCAGATGGTCAGCCGTTCGGGCACCACATAGGGGTAGAAGGAATAGGCCAGGCCGAAGAAGCCGAGCGTGAACAAGGCCGACGCGCCCAGGAACGGCACGAGGTCGAGGCTGTGGTCGGCGGCCGGCATCCGCTTCAGGAACACCCATAGGGCTGCGAACAGAGCGCCGGTCATCACCGGGATCGGGATCAGGCCGATGATGTTGGGCAGGGCGAACCAGCGATCGAAGATGCGCGGGCTCACCAGCGGCGTGGCGATCGACACCGCGACCATGCCGCAAATGGTAAGCAGCATCGTCAGCTTCGCCCAGCGGACCGCGCGCCCCTGAAGATTGCCGTCGGTCTTGGCGATCAGCCAGGTCGCCCCCACGAACATGTAGGCCGCCGACAACCCGACCGCCGACAACAGCGCGAAAGCCTGCGCGGTCGGGCCGGACGCGAAGCCCATGACGTACAGGCCCAGCATATAGCCTTGGGTCAGGGACGAGAGCGCCGAGCCCGCCACGAACGCGCGGTCCCACCAGCGTTGGTGCGCCTCCGGCGCCTTCACCCGCAGCTCAAAGGCGACGCCGCGCAGGGTGAGCCCCAGCAACATCAGCGCCACAGGCAGATAGAGCGTGGTCAGCACCATCCCATGCGCGATCGGAAAGGCGACCAGCAGCAAGCCGATCGCCAAGACCAGCCAGGTCTCGTTCGCGTCCCAGAACGGCCCGATGGTCGCGATCATCCGGTCGCGCTCCGGCCGGTCGGCGCGCGCCATCAGCATGCCGATCCCCAGGTCATAGCCGTCGAGAACGACGTAAGCGAGGATCGAGACGCCCATCAGCCCCGCGAACAGAACCGGCAGCAGGGTCGGGTCGACGAAGTCGGGGATCATCGCGTCACGCCCCCTTCGCCAGCGGGCCGACCCCGCGCGCCGAAACCGAGTGCGCCGGGACCGCCGCGCGGTCCAGCGGCTTCACGCCGTGCTTGGCCTTCGCCGCCAGATGAACCAGCGCCGAGATATAGGCCGCGATCAGCGCGACGTAGACCGCCAGATACATGGCCAGAGTCGACCCGATCATGCCGGCGGACACTTCCGAGGCGGCTTGCGCGGTCGTCAACACGCCGGTCACCAGCCAGGGCTGACGGCCGATCTCGGTAACGTACCAGCCGGCCAACGTGGCGACCCAACCGGAGAAGGTCATGGCGACCAGGACCATCGCAAGCGGACGGCTCAACTCCCGGCGCCGCCAAAGCCAGTAGGCCGCGGCCCAGGAGACCATCAGCATCAGCATCCCGACGCCAACCATGATCCGGAAGGCGAAGAACACCGGGGCCACCGGCGGATGCAGCCGCTCTCCGTTCGGGCCGATGAAGTCGTCCAGGCCGGGCACGACTCCGGCCGGGTCATGCTTCAGGATCAGGCTGGCGCCGGAGGGCACGCCGATCGCGAAATCATTGCGCCGCTCGGCCTC
>JBMLRS010000440.1:0-1403 GCA_049240905.1 Elsteraceae bacterium | reverse complement strand
CGACCAGTCCCGCGCTCAACACACCACCCGCCAAGCCGGCCCATGTCTTGTTCGGCGAGATGCGGGGGGCGAGTTTGGCGCCGCCGATCGTTCGTCCCGCCGCGTAGGCGCCGATGTCGGTCGCCCATACAACCCCGAACAGCCAATAGATCGTCAACTGTCCATAGTCCGGATCGGCGCGCAGCCAGTCCAGCGCCATGCAGGGGACCCCGATCGCGATCGCGCCGAGCGCCAACCAAGCCGGAGCCGGCACGCCGGCGCGCTTGGCCCAGAAAAACAGCAGCAGCGAGCAGCCAAGGCCGCCAATCAACAAAAGATAGGGATCCACGTTCAGCGTGATGCCGACGACGCCGGCCATGACGATCACGGCCAGGATCGCCGTTGACAGCTTCGGCGCTCCGCTTTCCGCCATCCGACCCCATTCACGGGCCATCAGACCGGCGGCGAGGATCAGGATCAGGTCGAACCAAGGAGAGCCGGCCGCGACCGAGACAAGCACGACCGGCGCCAGCACCAGGGCCGAGAGCACGCGACTCGTCAGACCGCTGGGGATTTTGGCCATCGCGTCGCGCCTATCGGCTCGAAACGCCGCCGTAGCGGCGATCCCGGCGCTGGAACTCCGCGACCGCCAGCTCAAGATCGGCCTTGTCGAAATCCGGCCAGAGCCGTTCGAGAAACACGAACTCGGCGTAGGCTGACTGCCAGAGCAGGAAATTGCTGATGCGCTGCTCGCCGCTGGTGCGGATCAGCAGATCGGGATCCGGCGCGCCGGCGGTGTCGAGATGTCGTTCGATGTCGTCGGCGCCGATCGCCGCCGGGTCCAATTCGCCGGCCTTCACTTCCGCCGCCAACCGACGCGCGGCCATCACGAGTTCGTCGCGCCCGCCGTAGCTGAGCGCGATCATCAGAGTGAGCCGCGCGTTTGCGGCGGTCTTCGCTTCGGCTTCCTCGATCAGGGCGAGGATGTCCGCCGGCAGACGCTCTCTATCGCCGATCATGCGGAAGCGGACGCCGTTTTCATGCAGTTCCGAGAGCTCGTTGCGCAGGTAGAAGCGCAACAGCTTCATCAGTTCCTGCACTTCTTCGAAGGGCCGACGCCAGTTCTCCGAGGAAAAGCTGAATAGGGTCAGATACTCGACGCCAAGCTCTCCCGCCGCCCGAACGGTTCGGCGCACCGCATCCACTCCACGGCGATGGCCCGCCACGCGCGGCAGACCGCGAGACCGGGCCCAGCGGCCGTTTCCGTCCATGATGATCGCGACATGGACCGGAGGGCGCGCGCCGCCAGAGGACGGAGCCGGTTCCATCTAGACCTGGGTGATTTCTTTTTCTTTTTGCGCCAGGGCTTCGTCGATTTTCTTGATATGCGCGTCGGTCGCGGCCTGAATGTCGTCCGCCGCCTT
>JBMLRS010000439.1:0-1917 GCA_049240905.1 Elsteraceae bacterium | reverse complement strand
TTCATCGTCGCGCCCAGGGACTGCGCCCGGCGAACGCGGCCCTGCCGGCGGCCCCGCCGCCTTCCCCGCCCCTGTTCGGCTTTGGCGACGAGGACGTCGCCTGGCGCGGCCGCAGCGTCGGCGACGGTTGGGCCGCTGGTCTCGCCGCCTGGAAAGCCGGACGCCAGCAAGAAGCGCTGAGCCATTTCGAGCGCGCCGCGCGCACCCCGGAGCTTTCCGCCTGGGGCGTCGCCGGGGCGTCGTTCTGGGCGGCCCGCGCCGCCCTGGCGCTAGGCGATTCCGCGAAAGCCGCCCGCTGGTTCGAGCGCGCCGCGGAGACGCCGCAGAGCTTCTACGGTCTGATCGCGCGCCGCCAATTGGGGCTGGATCCCGGCTTCGACTGGACCCGCCCGGAACCCACCCCGGCCGAAATGCGCGACTGGCTGGCGCAGCCGGGAGCGGAGCGGGCGCTGCTGTTGGCCCAGGTCGGGCGTGGCGCGGGGGCCGAGGAGGCCTTGCGCCAACTGGTCGGCCGTCTGCCGGACAATCTGCTGCCGATGGCGGCGATCGTGGCCGAGCGCGCGGGCGCGCCCAGCCTCGCCATGCGGCTGGCCCAGCGCGTGGAGAAACAGACCGGCCAGCGGATCGACGCCGCGCTTTACCCCCTGTTGCCCTGGTCGCCGCAGACGGGATATCGCGTGAACCGCGCCATGCTGGCCAGCATCGCGCGGATCGAGAGCGGCTTCGACCCCAAGGCGCGCAACGGCAAATCCGGCGCGACCGGCCTGATGCAGTTGATGCCGATGACGGCGCGGGCGATGGGCGCGCAGGCGGGATTGCCGGCGAGCGACCGCCATCTGCTCGACCCCTCGGCGAATCTGGGGCTGGCCCAGGAATATCTTGATCTGCTGCTGGGGCATGAGCGGATCCGCGGCAATCTTCTGCATATGGCGGTCGCCTACAATCTGGGGGTCGCCGGCATGAGCCGCGTGCAGGAGCGGATCGGCGGCTCGGATCCGCTGCTGGCGATCGAAATGCTGCCCAACGCCGAGAACCGCTTGTTTGCGCAGCGCGTTCTCGCCACTTTCTGGATCTATCAGATGCGTCTCGGTCAACCGACCGAAAGCCTGGACGAGCTGGCGCAAGGCCGCTGGCCGATCTATGGCGTGGACGAAGATCAAGGGGAGCTGGCGCAGTATCATGACCGCAAGTGACGCCGAACGGCTGGATCTGTCCCGGCCCTTCCTGCCCGTGCGCATCGCCGTTCTGACGGTGTCCGACACGCGCGACGCCAGCACCGACAAATCCGGCGATCTGCTTGCTTCACGGATCCAGGAGGCCGGCCATGTGGTGGCCGCCCGCATGATCCTGAAGGACGACAGCAAGCTGATCCAGACCCAGGTGTCGGAGTGGATCGCGGATTCCGACATCGACGTGGTGATCGCCACGGGCGGAACCGGCGTGACCGGCCGCGACGTGACGCCCGAGGCGTTCCATGCGCTCTATGACAAGGAAATCCAGGGCTTCGGCGAGCTGTTCCGGATGCTGAGCTACGCCAAGATCGGCACCTCGACCATGCAGAGCCGGGCGACCGGCGGCGTGGCGCGCGGCACCTATCTGTTCGCTCTGCCGGGCTCCAGCGGCGCGGTCAAGGATGGCTGGGACGGGATCCTGAAATGGCAGCTCGACATCCGCCATCGGCCCTGCAACCTGGTGGAGCTGATGCCCAGGCTGCAGGAGCATCTGAAGGCGTAACCTCAGGCCGTCTTCCGGGCGATCAGCGCGAGCAAGCGATGGTCGACCGCGAGCGTCTCCTGTGGGAATTCGCGGGCGAGCATGGCGGCCAAGGCGGCGTCGAACTTGGCGAGCTGGGCAGGATCCATAGAGGGGCCGACGCCCTGGCTGGCCCGCACCCGACCGCGCCAGCCTTCATGGCTG
>JBMLRS010000438.1:2058-7363 GCA_049240905.1 Elsteraceae bacterium | reverse complement strand
GAGAAAGGCGGAGACCGTCGCGGGCCCGCCCTCCACCAGAATGCGTTTGAGGCCAAGCCTCCCCATCGCTTCAAGGATCGCCCCCGGCGCGATGCGCCCAGCCGCGTCGGACGGAAGCGCGACCGTCTCAACGCCGTTGCACGCCGGCGCATCCTTGAGCCGCAGGAGCAGTCGACGGGTTCCATCCTCCGCGAAGCAACGGGCTTCGAGCGGCGCGCGGCCCTTCGGATCAATGACGACCCGAGCGGGATTTCGCCCCTCGACCCGACGGACGGTGAGTTGCGGGTCGTCCGCGATCACCGTTCCGACGCCGACCAGGACCGCGTCGCTGAGCGCGCGCAGCGCATGCAGGTGACGCAGCGCTGGCTCCCCGTTCACGTAATGGGAGTGACCGCTCTCGGTCGCCACCCGGCCGTCGAGGGACTGGCCGATCTGGGCGACCACCCAGCGCTCCGCCGCCAGGGGGGCGCGCCAATCCTCGGTCACGGCGCCCAAGCCATCGCCTCCATCTGATCGGCGAGGACCAAGAGCGAGGCGGCGGCGTGATCGATCAAGGCCTGGCCCAGCGCCGGCGTCGCGAGCTCCGGCCGGCCGATCGCGCCGGAGCGCGTCAGATCGCTCGTCATCCACCCCCAAGGCGCGGGGCCGAAGGGCTGAAGCATCGGCGCCGCCCGCGCCGGATCGGCCGGGGTCGGCGCGGTCAGATCCATGCGCACCAGATGCGGCGCCAGTCTCAGCATGATCGAGGTCTCGACCCAACCGCCATGCCAATCGCGCGAGACCTCCGCCGGTGGGGTCACACCTTCGGGCATGCCGAAATCGAGCCAGTGGGGATGGGCCGCCAGCATCCCGAATTCGGTGCGCAAGCGGAGGGCGGCGATGGTGGCGGCGGCGATGTTGCCGCCATGGGCGTTGAGGATGATCAGACGATCGATCCCCATCCCCTTCACGCCGCGTCCGACCGCGACGATGTCCGACGCGACCGCCTCGGCGGGGCGCGTCATGAGGCCGGCATGGCCGCCATGCTCGCAGGAAGCGCCGAGCCAGAGGGTCGGCAGAACCGGGCGGCGACGCGCGGCTTGGTCGAGTTCAGCCGCGCGGGCCAACAATCCTTCGGCGATCAGCGCGTCCACGCCGAGCGGCAAGTGCGGTCCGTGCGGCTCCATCGCGCCCAGCGGCAAGAACGCGACGCCAAAGCCGCCCTCGGCCGCCTCGGTCTGGGTCATCTGGAGCAACGGCGAAAACATCGGATCAACCTGGTTGGAGCGGATCCAGGTTACCATCTTCGCGCCGGTGGCAGGCGACGAAATGGCCGGGCAAGGGCTCCAGCAGCTTCGGCTCCTCCACCTGGCAGCGCGGAATCACGAACGGGCAGCGGGTGTGGAAGCGGCAGCCGCTGGGCGGATTCATCGGGCTGGGGACGTCGCCCTCCAGCAGCAGCCGCTCCCGCTTCGCGCGTGGATCCGGCAGCGGCGCCGCGGCGATCAGCGCCTGCGAATAGGGATGCAGGGGCCGCTCGAACAACTCCTCCTTCGCGGCGTTCTCGACGATCTGGCCGAGATACATCACCAGGATCCGGTGGCCGATATAATCGACCACGCCGAGATCATGACTCACGAACAGATAGGCGAGCCCCAGCTCCTGCTGCAGGTCCATCATCAGGTTCAGCACCTGCGCCTGCACCGACACGTCCAGGGCGGAGACCGCTTCATCCGCCACGATCAGCTTCGGGTTCACCGCCAAAGCGCGGGCGATGCCAAGGCGCTGACGCTGCCCGCCAGAGAATTCGAACGGAAAGCGATCCATCGCGTCCGGTCGCAGGCCAACCTTGCCAAGCAGAGCGGCGACGCGGTCCCGTCGCTCCGACGCGGTCATCGACTCGTAGTTCTCAAGCGGTTCGGCGATGGTGACGCCCGCCCTAAGCTTCGGGTTCAGCGAGGCGTAAGGGTCCTGGAACACCATCTGGACATGCCGGCGATGGGCGCGCATCTCGTCCGCGCTCAAGGCGGTGATGTCGGTTCCATCCAACACGACCTGTCCACCGCTCGGCTCGATCAAGCGCAGGATCAGCTTGCCGACCGTGGATTTCCCGCAGCCGGACTCGCCGACCAGGCAGACCGTCTCCCCCGGCTTCAACTCGAAGGAAACGCCGTCGACCGCCTTCACCTGAGCGACCGTGCGCTGCAGGAAGCCGCGTTTGACCGGGAAATGCTTTCGGAGATCGGTGACGGACAGAAGCGCGGTCATGACGCCAGCACCTTCTCCGTCTCCCAACAGACGGCGGAATGGGTTGGCCCGATCTGCACGGCCGGCGGCGCGGCCGTGCGGCAGCGGTCGGTCGCGAAGCCGCAGCGGGCGGCGAAGGAGCAGCCGATGATCGGCGCGCGGAGCGAGGGCACCATGCCGGGAATCTCCACCAGCCGCCCCCCGCCCTTGCGTCGACGCGGGATCGATTGCATCAGGCCGCGCGTGTAGGGATGGGCCGGACGGTCGAACAGATCCTCGATGTTCGCCTCCTCCACCTTGCGGCCGGCGTACATCACGATGACCCGACTGCAGGTCTCCGCCACCACCCCCAAATCATGGGTGATCAGCATGACGGCGGCCCCGATCTGCTCCTTCAGGCTCGACATCAAGCTGAGGATCTGGGCCTGGATCGTCACGTCCAGCGCCGTGGTCGGCTCGTCGGCGATCAGGAGCTTCGGATTGCAGGACAAGGCCATCGCGATCATCACGCGCTGGCGCATTCCGCCGGAGAACTGGTGCGGATAGTCCATCACCCGCCGCTCCGCGTCCGGGATGCGCACCAGGCGCAACATCTCGACCGCGCGCGCGAGCCCCTCGGCGCGGCTCGCCCCCTGATGGATCTCCACGGCCTCGGCGATCTGGTCGCCGATGGTCAGCACCGGGTTCAGGCTGGTCATCGGCTCCTGAAAGATCATGGCGATGCGATTGCCGCGGATGTCGCGCATCGCCTGCGGATCGAGGGTGAGGAGATCGACGCCTTCGAACTTGATCGAGCCGGCGATGGTGCGGCCCAGCTTCGCCGGCAGCAACCGGAGGATCGACAGGGCGGTGACGCTTTTGCCGCAACCGGACTCGCCGACCACGCCGAGGGTCTCGCCCTCGCGCACGTCGAAGCTGACGTCGTCCACCGCGCGGGTGACGCCTTCCTCGGTGAAGAAGTGGGTCTTCAGCCCTTCGACCTGGAGCAAGGGGGCGCTCACATCCGCCTCGCGAGGCGCGGGTCGAGTCGGTCGCGCAGACCGTCGCCGAGCAGGTTCACGGCCAGGATCACCAAGCCCAAGAACATGCCCGGAAAGAAGATCGTCCAGGGCGCGCGGGAGAGATAAACGCGCGAACTGGCGATCATGTTGCCCCAGGTCGGAATCTCCGGCGGCACCCCGACGCCGAGGAAGGACAGCGCCGCCTCGATCAGGATCGCGGAGGCGGCGATATAGGTGGACTGGACGATGAGAGGCGCGATCGTGCTGGGCAGGATATGGCGGCGGATGATCTTGAGCGACTGGCTGCCGCCGGAGACCGCCGCTTCAATGAAGGGTTGCTCGCGCGTGATCAGCACGACCGATCGAACCAACCGGACCACGCGTGGGATCTCCGGGATCACGATCGCGATGATCACGATCACGATGCTGGCCTTGTTGAGCGAGACCAGCGCGATCGCCAGCAGAATGCCGGGGATCGACATCATGCCGTCCATGATCCGCATCACGAAGCTGTCGAGCGCGCGGTAATATCCCGCGACCAGCCCGATCAGGAGGCCGATGCCGACTGCGCCGAGAGAGACGAAGAAGCCGACCATCAAGGAGATGCGCGCGCCATGCATGGTGCGGGCGAAGACGTCGCGGCCGAGATGGTCGGTCCCGAACCAGAACTCCTCGGACGGCGGTTGAAGGCGTTTGATCGGTTGCATCGCGCGCGGATCGGCGGAGATCAGCGGCGCGATCAACGCCAGCACGGCGGCGATCAGCAGCAACGACGCGCCCAGCACGATCGTGGGATTGCGTCGGACGAAGCGCCAGAAAGGGTTCGGCTTAGCCTCGGAGACGGTCGCGCTCATCTCAGTACCGGATCCGCGGGTCGAACAGGGTGTAGGACAGGTCGACCGCCAGATTGACCAGCACGTAGATCGCCGAGAACAGGATGATCACGCCCTGGATGATCGGGTAGTCGCGGCGCTGGATCGCGTCCACCACCAAGCGGCCGATGCCGGGAATGTTGAACACGGTCTCGGTGATCACCACCCCGCCAATCAACAGCGCGACGCCGATGCCGACGACAGTGGCGATCGGCACGGCGGCGTTCTTGAGCGCGTGCTTGAGCAACTCCTTGGTCGGCGCTACGCCCTTGGCGCGGGCGGTGCGGATATAATCCTCAGACAGCACGTCGAGCATGGAGGCGCGGGTGATGCGGGCGATCAGCGCCACATAGGCCATGCCAAGCGCGATCGAAGGCAGGACAAGATTGCGCGCCCAGGGCACGAAGCCCTCCGCGATCGGCGTGTAGCCCTGGACGGGCAGCCACTTCAGTTCGATCGCGAACAGGAAGATCAGCAGATAACCCACCACGAAGACGGGCAAGGAGAAACCCAGCACGGCGAAGCCCATGACGAAGCGGTCGATGAAGGAGCCGGCGTTGGCCGCCGCGGCGACGCCCATGGTGACGGCGATGACCACCGCGAAGGAGATGGTGGTGAGCGCCAAGGAGATGGTGGGCTCCGCCCGTTGGGCGATCAGGGAGGCGACCGACTGAGTCCAGAACAGGGATTGGCCGAGATCGCCTTGCAGCAGATGCCAGACCCAAATCACGAACTGTTTCCAGAGCGGCTCATCCAGCCCGAGCTTGCGCCGGATCGCGTCAATCGTGTCGGAGGTCGCGTTGTCGCCGGCCATCATAGCCGCCGGATCGCCGGGGGCCAGATGGAGCATCAGGAAAACGGTGATGGCGACGACCGCCATCACCGGAATCATGGAGAGCAGGCGGCGGAGGATGTAGCCGGTCATCGACCGCTCATCCCCCGCGACGCGGGCCGGGCGGGAACCGCCCTATACCTTCTCAACATTCCACCAGGGAACGATCTCCGGAACCGGGAGCATGCCGCGCAGATTGGCGCGGTAAGCAGCCGGCTGGACCCACTGACCAAAATAAAGGTGCGGCACGAAATCCCAGGCGTTTTGCTGGAGTTCGCGGGCCACGGCCTTGCGGGCTTCGAGAGTCGGCGCCGCCGCCCATTTGTTGCGCAGCTCTTCATGCTTGGCGTCGGACGGCCAGCCGAACCAGCCCC
>JBMLRS010000438.1:0-2048 GCA_049240905.1 Elsteraceae bacterium | reverse complement strand
TCCCCGGTCGCGGCGTGGCCGGCCAGCGCGATCGGATTGCCGACGGCGGGACCGCCCGCCGACGTGATGAAGATGTTCCAACCGCCTTGGTCCGGCGGGCTCTTGTTCGCGCGCCGCTGGATGACGTTCGCCCAGTCCATGGGGGCGACCTGCACGTTGAGGCCGGCCTGACGCATTTCCTGCGCCAGCACCTGCGCGGAGTTGCTCATGTAGGCGATGTTGGTCGCCTGCATCAGCAGGATCGGCTCGCCCTTGTAACCGGCCTCGGCGAACAGCTGCTTGGCCTTGGCGAAGTTCTGGCCGCCCTTGAACCAATCGGTGTTGGCGTCGTTCTCCATCGGCGAGCCGCAGGTGAACAGGGAGCCGCAGGTCTTGTAGTATTTCGGATCGCTGAAGGTGACCTTCATGTGGTCGGCCTGCTTGACGATGTGGAGCATCGCCTGGCGCGCCTTCGGGTGATTGAAGGGCGGATGCAGGAAGTTGAGGCGGATCCAGCCGACCTGACCCAGTTCGTTCAAGACCTGGATCTTGATGTTCCGGTCGCTCTCCAACTGGGGCAGCTGGTCGATCAGCGGGATCTCGTAGAAGTCGATCTCGCCGGCCTGCAGCGCGGCGACCGCGGTCTGCGGATCTGACATGGTGACGAAGGTGACGCGGTCGAGCTTCACCACCTTGCCGCCGGCGATGCCGCGCGGCGCGTCGGACCGCGGCACATAGTCCGGATTGCGGTCATAGACGTACTGCGTGCCGGGCTTGGTCTCCTCCAGGTTCAGCTTGAACGGGCCGGATCCGACGACCTGATCGATCTTCTGCATCGGATCGGTCTCGGCCTCCTTCTTCCGCATCATGAAGTTGACCGGCGTGGAGGTCTTCGCCAGCGCGTCGAGCACGAGGCCGTAGGGCTCGCGCATCGTCATCACCACGGTCTTCTCGTCCTTGGCGGAGAGATCCTTCACCCGCTCGAACAGATGCTGGCCGGCGCCGTCGCGCGCGGCCCAGCGGCGCAGCGACGGCACGATGTCGGCGGAGGTGACCGCCGTTCCGTCATGCCATTTCAGCCCGTCGCGCAGTTCGAAGGTCCAGGTCAGCTTGTCGTCCGACAGATTGTGGCGCGACACCATCTGCGGCTGCGGGACCGCCTTGTCGTCGATGCCGAACAGCGTGTCGTAGACCATGCCGCCGTGATAGGCGGCCATGTTCGCCGTAGTCCAGATCGGATCGTAAGTGGAGACGTCGCCGTGCATCACCGCCCGAACCGACTTGGCCGAGCCCGGCCGGGCCTGGCCCAGCACCACTGATGGGGCGGCGATCGCGGCCGCCGCCGCCATCCCACCTTTAACTACGCTGCGTCGCGTGATCTTGGTCATGTCTGCCTCCCGATTTTTGAGCGTTAGAAGATAAGGCCCGGCTTGGTTTCTTGATCCAATGGCCAGATCGGCCGAGCGATCTTCGTGTAGGGAATCTTTGAGTAGTCGCGCTTCAACGGCCCGTCGGCGTCGATGTAGATCACCTTCTTGGCGATCGGACCGAAGGCGGCCATGAAGTGGTTGGTGGATTTCACCAGCAGCATCTTCTTCGCGCGCGGATCGATGCCGAGATTGGAGAACAGCTCCAGCCCCAGCGCCTGGGTGCGGTTGGTGATGAGCACCACCTCCACCCCGTCGATCCGCACCGCCGCGCAATCGCCCAGCGGCGACTGGGTCGGGCCGAAGCTCTGCCAGCAATCGCGCTTGAGGCCGACCACTTCCACCATGGCGTCGATCGGCAAGCCGGAGGTCGGGCCGGTCTTGCCGCCGAAACGCAGAGGGAATTTCGCGCCGAGCCCGGCGTCGAAGCAGAGCCGGACCGCGATCGGATCCCAGATCGGTCCGACCGCCGCGTCCTCGACCTTCCGGTCGATCATCGCGCGCAGGATCGTGGTGTTGTCGGACGGGGCGCCGCCGCCGGCGTTGTCGGCGGGATCGGCCATCACGACCGGAGCGTCGTTGAACTCCACCGCCGCCGCGACCCCCTCGGGCGCTGCCGTCGGGTCACGCAGCACCTTCCGC
>JBMLRS010000437.1:0-2646 GCA_049240905.1 Elsteraceae bacterium | reverse complement strand
CCGACATCGCCGATATCTGGCGCGAGGATTTGGTCAGCTTCGTGCTCGGCTGCTCCTATTCTTTCGAGGAGGCGCTGATCGAGGACGGCCTCAAGATCAAACATATCGAGCAAAATCTGCGCGTCCCCATGTACCGCACCAACATCGACACGACGCCGGCCGGGCGGTTCTCCGGCAAGCTGGTCGTGTCCATGCGCCCCTTCCGCCCGGCGGACGCGATCCGCGCGACGCTGATCACCGCGCGTTACCCGACCGTTCATGGCGCGCCCGTGCATCTGGGATTGCCCGAGCAGATCGGGATCATGGATCTGTCGCGGCCGGATTTCGGGGACCCCGTCCCGGTCGAGGCGGACGAACTGCCTGTGTTCTGGGCCTGCGGCGTCACGCCCCAGGCGGCGATCGAGAACGCGCGCCCGCCGCTTTGCATCACCCATGCGCCAGGCGGCATGGTGATCACGGACCTGCTGAACAGCGACCTCGCCGCATCCTAGCCGGCGGCGCCGCTCGATGACGCCCCAGGCGAAATCGCTGCTGAACGATCTGGCGGACTACGCCCGGATCTTTCCTGAGGAGCAAGCCGCCGCCGAGGTCATCGTCCGCTTCCTCGAGGCTGAGCCTTTTCCCTTCAGCCGCAGCGCGGCCGCCGCCCATATCACCGGCAGCGCGTTCGTTCTGGATCGCCAGGGCGGCGCCCTGCTGCTGATCCATCACCGCGCGCTGAATCGCTGGCTTCAGCCCGGCGGGCATGTCGACGACGGCGAAGACGCGGCGACCGCCGCCCTGCGCGAGGCGGCGGAGGAAACGGGCCTCAGCGAGCTTCGGCTGCTTCCCTGGCGCGCCGGCCTGCTGCCGATCGATATCGACAGCCACGCCATCCCCGCCAATCCCCGGAAGGGCGAGGCGGCGCATGTGCATCACGATATCCGTTACCTGATCCAGGCAGACACAACCGCCCTCACGCCAGACCAGACGGAGACGCTCGGCGCGCGCTGGGCGCCGGTCAGCGAGTTGGACTCGATCTTTCCCGCCCGCGTCCGGCGCAAGCTCGATTCAGCGCTCGGCGCGTCGTTCCTCCGCCGAAGGGGTGATCCGCTAAAGATGGAAGGCTAGCGGCGCGAAGAAGCCGACCAGGCCGAACGCCGCGCCGACGGCGGCGATGCCCAGCGACATCCAAGTAAGGAAGGCCACGCTCGTCACCACCATCGCCGACATCAGCACGATCGCAAGTTGGAACGCGGCGGACGAGTATTCGAAATGGTGGTAGGCCGCCGTCGAGCGGTCGCGCACGGCCTCGGCCGCCTTGGCGCGGGCCATCAGCTCCTTGCGGCCTTCATTCGTCTCCGGCTCGCTCTCCCAGCGGGCGATGGCAGCCTTCCAGCCATCCAGCTTTTTCTTCACCGCCTCTGGCAGGGCTTCGGCGCCCATGGTCATCTCAAGGCTCTCCGACGCCGTGCGCAGCGTAGTCTGGCGGATGGTCTTGGCCTGGAAAAAGGACCAGAGGTTGGAGGCCTCGATGTTCGACGACAGGGATTGCGTCTGGGCGCTTTTCGCGCCGGTTTCAGCCAAAGCCAAGCAGGCCGCGAAGATCGCGATCAGAATCGCGGCCTTGCGGTTGGACGGGTCGACATGGCCATGACCGGACATCAAGCAGCTCTCTAAATATTGCGGAGCCGCCGGTATGTCCTACTGCATCTTGGAAAACAAGCGTACCCTCAGGACACCGCCTTGAACTGCCGGATCGGCTTGCCCGGCGACATCGCCTCCACCGCGCGAACGATGCCGGCGGCGTCGATCCCGTAATGCCGGTAGAGATCGGCGATCGTGCCGGTCTGGCCGAAATGCTCCACGCCGAGCGAGCGGGTGCGATGGCCTTTCACCGCGCCCAACCAGGCCAGCGTCGCCGGATGACCATCGACCACGGTGATCAGGATGCAGTGATCGGGCGCCGACTCCAGCAGCCGGTCGATATGGCTGCGCGCATGGCTGAGGCCGCGTTCCCGGGCGCGCTGCGCCGCGGTCCAGCCGGCGTTGAGCCGATCGGCGGAAGTCACCGCCAGCAGGCCGACGTCGCGCCGCGCTTCGCCGATCAGCGCCACAGCCTCGATCGCCTCCGGCGCCAGCGTCCCGGAATAAGCGACCACCACCTGAGCGTTCGGCCCAGGCTTGCGCATCCAATAGCCGCCGTCGATGATCGACCGCTCCAGCTCCGGAGTCATCGTCCGCGTGGGCTGCTCCATAGGGCGGGTGGAGAGGCGAAGATAGATCGAACCGCCGGTCTCGTCGCGCAGCCAGCTGCGCTCCGCCGGCTCCGGCTGATCCGGGGCCGCTTCGCCGCTGCGCTGCATATAGTCGAAGCCGAACCGCATGATCACGGCCAGCTCGTCCAGGAAGGCCGGTTCGAACGCGCACAGCCCGTCCTGCGCCATGCCGACCAGCGGCGTGCCGATCGACTGATGGGCGCCGCCTTCGGGCGCCAGGGTCACGCCCGAGGGGGTCGCCACCAGCATGAAGCGCGCGTCCTGATAGCAGGCGTAGTTCAGCTGATCGGCGGCGCGGTAGATGAAGGGATCGTAAACCGTGCCGATCGGCAGCAGCCGTTCGCCATTGATCGTGTGCGACAGGCCGAAGGCGGACAGCGCCAGGAAC
>JBMLRS010000436.1:0-1069 GCA_049240905.1 Elsteraceae bacterium | reverse complement strand
GCCGCCTGGAGGCCCTCGATCTCGGCGTCGCCACCGACGGCAAGACCGGCCGGGGCTCCCTGGTCCGCCGCGGCGCCGACAACAAGGTCGTCGGCCGCCTCGACCCCACCGCGAAAGCCGCGAAGGACCACGCGGCGGGGGCGGGACGGCGCAAGCGGCGGTGAGTTGTCTGGTTTAAGGAGAGGATAAATAAATGCAAATAAAAACCTCATCCTGAGCCTGTCGAAGGATGGGCAAACTCTCCAGCTTCTTTCGCTTATGGCCCTTCGACACGCTCAGGGTGAGGAGAGGAGTTTGATCCTATTGCTCAGTTACTGATTCTACTTAACTGCGGCGAGCTCCAGAAGCCTATTCCTTGAACGCGACGTCCCTTAGCCGCTTCACCCTCGGAAAAATCGCGCCGACCAACAAAATGAGCGCGAGCGCCAGCAGGTAGAACCCGATCCGGCCGGGGTCCAGGAACACGGTCGCGTCGCCGCGCGACAGCAGCAGGGCGCGGCGGAACTGCTCCTCCAGCAGGGGGCCCAGCACGAAGCCCAAAAGCAGGGGCGCGGGCTCCAGCCCCACGCGCATCAGCAGATATCCGGCCACGCCGAAGAAGGCGGTCATCGCCACTTCGGTCGCGCTGTAGTTCAGGCCATACACCCCGATCGCGGCGAACAGTAGGATCGCCGGGTAGAGCAGGCGGTAGGGGATGCGCAGCAACTGCACCCACAGCCCGACCATCGGCAGATTGATCACCAACAGCATCAGATTGCCGATCCACATGCTGGCGATCAGCCCCCAGAACAGGGTCGGCTGGCTGGTCATCACTTGTGGTCCGGGCACGATGCCGTGGATGGTCATCGCCCCCACCATCAGCGCCATGGTCGGGTTGGGCGGCAGGCCCAGGGTCAGCAGCGGAATGAAGGACGTCTGCGCCCCGGCGTTGTTCGCCGATTCCGGCCCGGCCACGCCCTCCGGCGCGCCCTTGCCGAAGCGGCTGGGATCCTTTGAGAGTCGCTTCTCCAGCGTAAATGCGGCGAAGGAGCCCACCACCCCGCCCCCGCCCCGCAGCACCCCCACGCTA
>JBMLRS010000435.1:1924-12622 GCA_049240905.1 Elsteraceae bacterium | reverse complement strand
CTCCGGCTCGTTCGCGATGACGACGTCGGCCAGAGCGACGGCTTCGCGCATGTCCCAATCGATCGGCGCGGTGTTCAGCACGATCTGGGCCCCTGAGGCGCGACCTCGCCGCATGGCCGCGAGGCTGGTGGGAGCCGTTAGATTTCCTTGCAGCAGCAACAGGTCGCCCGGCGCGAGGCTGGCCAGAAGTTCAGGGACTTGCGAGGGTGGCAGCGCCCTTGCGCAGCCCGCGCTTGAAACGATCGTGTTTTGGCCGGAGGGCGCAACCCAGATGGTCGAGACATCTGTGGGCAGGTCCGTCACCAACCATTGCGCCGTCAGGCCGCACGCTTCGCGTTCGACGACTGAACGAAGGTAAGCTGCGTCGGCGTCGTCGCCGATCGACGCGATCAAGCTGGTCCGCACCTGCGCGCTTGAGCCCGCTCGCGCCGCCGCGATCGCCTGATTCAGCCCCTTGCCGCCAGCGCAGCGCAAGATCCCGCCAGCGAGCAGGGTTTCGCCTGGGGCGGGCAAGCGATCGACCTCCAGGACGATGTCGATCGTCGCATTGCCCAGAACCAGCACGCGCCTCATCCCGGCCTCCGCACCGCGGCTTCGCGCAAAAGCGTCAGACGACGGCGATAGGCGTCCGACATCAGGCTTTCGTCGTCGGAAGCGAGCGTCGCTGGCGGCAAGTCGGCCGCCCGGACGCAGGCCGCTTGACGACCGCCGTCGTCGAAGATCGACAGGCCGGGCGTCGCGTCGCGACAAGGATCGACCGCATGCGGACAACGCGACGCGAAACGACAGCCGGGAAGCGCGTCGTAGGGCGATGGGGGTTCGCCTGTCACCGGCTTGCGGACGGCGATCTCTCTTGGAACGGCGATCGGCGACGCCTCAAGCAGCATGCGGGTGTAGGGATGGCGGGGGTCCGCGAATATCCGCGCCGCGGGCCCCATCTCGACGATGCGCCCGGAATACAGCACGGCCACCGAGGTGGCGAGATGCCGGACAACCGCCATGTCATGCGAAATGAACAGATAGGAGACGCCGGTCCGCGCGCGCAGATCGGCCAGCAGATTGACCACCTGCGCCTGGATCGACAGGTCAAGCGCCGAGACCGGCTCGTCGCAGATGATCAGATCCGGCTCCACCGCCAACGCCCGAGCGATGGCGATGCGTTGTCGTTGACCCCCGGAGAACTCATGCGGGTAACGTCCCGCCGCTTCCGGCGCCAGGCCGACCAGCGTCAGCAGCTCCGCGACGCGCGCGCCAACCTCTGCGCCTTTGCGCAGGCGGTGCAGCCGGATTGGTTCGGCGAGCGCGTCGCCGATCCTGGCGCGCGGGTCAAGCGAACTGAAGGGATCCTGAAAGATGATCTGCATGCGCCGGCGCAGCTTGCGCAGCGAACC
This sequence comes from Elsteraceae bacterium, assembly GCA_049240905.1. Lineage (GTDB taxonomy): Bacteria > Pseudomonadota > Alphaproteobacteria > Elsterales > Elsteraceae > JBMLRS01. Next base: position 11,231 of record JBMLRS010000435.1, on the reverse strand, counting down.
CGCGTCCAGCGCGCGGACGTCCTGGCCGTCGAAGACGATGCGGCCTTCGTCAGCCTCGATCAGCCGAAGCGCCAGCCGGCCGATGGTGGACTTCCCCGACCCGCTCTCCCCAACGATTCCGAAGACTTCTCCGCGGCCAACGGTGAAGCTGACGTCGTCCACGACCCGCGCCTTCCGCGCCTTGCCGAAGAATCCGCCGCGGGAGACGTAGATCTTGGTGAGATTCTCGACGGTCAGCAGCGGCGCGCTCATGCCGCATGCTCCTCGATCGGCGCGCGCCAACAGGCCACCTCGTGGCCGGAGCGCAGAGCAACCAGCGCCGGCGCCTCCTGACGGCAGCGTTCGACCGCAAACGGGCATCGCGGCGCGAAGCGACAGCCGCTCGGCATCGCGCCGACCGAGGGCGCCTGGCCCTCGATCGCGGCCAACCTTCCCCCGGCGTCGCCCTGTCGCGGCAGCGCCGCGAAAAGAGCCAGGGTATAGGGGTGGAGCGGATCGTCGAAGATCGCCGTCCGTGATCCGCGCTCCACAATCCGGCCTGCATACATCACGGCGATCTCGTCCGCGATCTCCGCAACGACCGCGAGATTATGCGTGATGAACAGGACGGCCGCGCCGATCTCCGCGCGCAACTCGTCGATGAGGGTCAGGATCTGGCTCTGAATCGTCACATCCAGAGCTGTCGTCGGCTCGTCGGCGATCAGCAGCGCCGGGCGGCAGACCAGCGCCATGGCGATCATCACGCGCTGGCGCATGCCGCCGGAAAGCTCATGAGGATATGCGCGCATCCGCTCCGACGCAGCCGGGATTTGAACGCGCTCCAAGATCGCCAAAGCGGCCGCCAAGGCCTGCGCCTGCGATCCGCCATGGTGGGTCAGCAACGCCTCGGCGATCTGATCGCCGACGGTCATCACCGGGTTCAGCGAGGTCATTGGCTCCTGGAAGATCATGGCGATTCGATCGCCTCGCAACCGCTCCATCCGCTGCTCCGACAGAGAGAGGAGGTCTTCGCCTTGAAATCGCAGGGTCGTCGCCTCGATCCGCGCGTTCGGCGGCGCCAAGCGCATCAGGGAGAGGGCGGTGAGGCTTTTGCCGGAACCAGATTCGCCGACCAAGCAGAGCAGCCGCCCGGGCGCCAAGGTGAGATCAACGCCATCCACCACCGCGAGCCCGGCGCCGAAGCGGACGCGCAATCCGCGCGCCGTCAGCAAGTCGTCGCCGGTCGCCTCGTTCGTCATCCCGTTCACGCGACTCCCTGGGCTGCTGAGTTCCCGCGAGGCATTGACAGGCGTCGCTGAGGATTTGAGTATCAGGCGGCTTGAACCGGTTCAAGCTGGAGCGCAGCAGGAGCATGGGGGCCTATCTCCTGTCGAGAACGTTAAGCCTCTTGCCGATCCTGTTCGGCACGTCGCTGGTCTCATTTTTCCTGATCCGCCTTGTCCCTGGGGACCCCGCCTTGGCGCTGCTCGGCCTTGAAGCCGACGAGGCGGCGATCGCGGCGCTTCGCAAGCAACTCGCGCTCGATCAATCGCTGCCCGCCCAATACCTGGCATGGCTTGGAAATCTGCTCACCGGCGATTTCGGTCGCTCGATCCAGGGGGGACGCCCCGTGCTGCCGCTGCTGCTGGGGGCGTTGGGCCCGACGGCGCTTCTTGCGCTCGCGGCCTTGGCGATCTCGCTGCTGATCGCCATTCCCGCTGGGATCGTGGCGGCGACCCGGCGCAATCAGGCGGCGGATTACGGCGCGTCCTTTCTGGCGCTCTGCGGCCTGTCGATGCCCAGCTTCTGGCTGGGAGTTCTGCTGATCCTGGGGTTTTCGGTGCATCTGCCGATCCTGCCGGCCTCCGGCTATGTCTCGCCTGGGCAGGATCCGCTTGGCTTTCTCAGCCATCTCATTCTGCCGGCCGTGACCTTGGGGGCGGCGCTGGCGGCCGCGACGATGCGGATGACCCGCGCGACGATGCTTGAGGTTCTGCGCAGCGATTATGTCCGCACCGCGCGGGCAAAGGGCGTGCCACGGCGAATCGTGATCTGGCGCCACGCCTTCGGCAACGCGCAGATCCCGATCGTCACGCTGCTTGGCGTGCAGATCGGCCAGCTTCTTGGCGGCGTGGTGGTCACGGAGACCGTGTTCTCCTGGCCTGGGATCGGCAAGCTTTCGGTCGACGCGATATTCGCGCGGGACTATCCGGTGGTGCAGGGCGCGGTCCTGCTCACCGCGACGCTGTTCGTGCTGATCAATCTCGCGACGGATCTGATCTACACCGTCATCGACCCGCGCGTGAGGCTTTCGTGAGCGCGGTTGATTTTCCCGTGGCGCAGGTCCGCGGCTGGCGCCACGTCGCGGCTCGATTGCTGGGCGCTCCGCGCGCGGCGCTCGGCGTGTTTCTCGTCTCGATGGCGGCGCTCGCCGCGATCGGAGCGCCTGTCCTGGCGCCGTTCGACCCCGACCTGCCGGACTTCGCCGCGACGCTCTCCCCGCCGTCCCTCCGGCATCCATTCGGGACCGACGACCTCGGCCGCGACGTGCTCTCCCGGATCCTGCATGGCGCGAAGGCTTCGCTGTTCGTCGGCTTCGTCAGCGTCGCTGGGGCGTTGGTTCTGGGCGTTGGCGTCGGTCTGATCTCCGGATATTTCGGGCGCTGGGCGGATGCGATCCTGATGCGGGTCATGGACGTGGTCTTCGCGTTTCCCAGCATCCTGTTGGCTCTCGCCATCACCGCGGTTCTGGGGCCAAGCCTCGGCAACGCGATATTGGCCATCGCCGTGGTGAATCTGCCGATCTTCGCGCGCATCGCGCGGGCGCAGACCCTGGTGGTGCGCATGCTCGATTTCGTCGAGGCGAAGCGAGCCCTCGGCTTCGGCGCCGCCAACATCCTGGCCAAGACGATCGCGCCCAACATCATGGCCGCGGTCATCGTGCAAGGTTCGTTGCTGTTCGCCTCCGCGATCATCACGGAATCCTATCTGTCCTTCCTCGGCCTTGGCGTCCAACCGCCGACGCCGACCTGGGGAAACATGCTCCGGTCCGCCATCGGCTTTCTGGATCTGGCTCCCTGGCTGGCCTGGTTTCCCGGCATGGCGATTTTTCTCACCGTGCTCGGCTTCAATCTGGTCGGCGACGCGTTACGCGACCTTTTCGATCCCCGGGAAGGTTGACCCACTGCTCACTCACTCGCACAGGAGACGATGATGCTCAGAAGATCAGTGTTGAAAGGCCTCGCCGGCGGCGTCGCCGCCAGCTCCGTCCTGCGATCGGGAATCGCTTTCGCGCAAGGCGCGAAGACCCTGACGGTCGGCGTCGTCTCCGACCCGGTGACGTTGGATCCCGCGTTGATGGCGTCATTCTTCGAACTTTCGGTCCAGTACAACATTCATGAACCGTTGATCCATGTGACGCCGGATCTGAAGATCGAGCCGGGTCTGGCCGCCGCGACCGCGCCGGACGAGAAGACCTATGTGCTGACGCTGAAGCCGAATCTCACCTTCCATGACGGAACCGCGATCGACGCGGCGGCGGTGAAGGCGAATTTCGATCGGATGCTGGATCCCGCCACCGCTTCGCCGCGCCGCAGCGAGTTGGGGCCGATCGATACGGTGGAGGTCACCGGGCCGCTCGTGGTCACGATCAAGCTGAAGACGCCCTTCGCGCCCTTCCTGCAGGTTCTCGCCAATCGGGCGGGCATGATGGTGTCGCCCACCGCGCAGAAGGCCATGGGCCCGGACTTCGCGGTCAAGGCGGTTGGGGCCGGTCCTTACAAGGTCGTGAGTTGGACGAAGAACTCGGAACTGGTGCTGGAGCGCTTCCCCGGATATTGGCGCGGTCCTGCGGCGGTCGAGCGCGTCGTGTTCCGTCCGATCGCGGACGAAACCGTGCGGCTAACCAATCTGCGATCAGGCACGGTCCAATTGATCGACGGCGTTCCGCCGCAGGCGATCGCGCAGATCGGCCGCGAGGCCTCGCTTACGCTGAAGCAGTCGTCGGGACTGGGCTTCAACGCCTTTTCCTTCAACACCACGCGGGCGCCCTTCAATGACGCGCGCGTCCGCCGCGCCTTCGCGATGGCGGTCAATCCGGAAGTGGTGCAACGCACGGTCTATTTCGGAACCGGCGACGTCGCCCACGGCCCCGTGCCGCCGTCGATCGGATGGGCCCATGACAAGACCCTGCGCGGCCCGCGCGGCGACGCCGCCGCCTCCAAGAAGCTGCTGGCCGAGGCCGGCAGGACCGAGCCGGTCGCCGTCGCGGTCACCGTCACCAATTCCCCCGTGCAGATCCGCACCGCCGAAATCATGCAAGCGCAGGCGAACCAGGCCGGCTTCAAGGTGGAGGTGAAGCAGATCGACGCGACCAGCCTGATCACCGTGCTGCGTCAGAAGGACTTCGATCTCTGCATGTCGCCATGGTCCGGTCGCTCCGATCCGGACGGCAACATGTTCAACTACTTCACCAAATCCGGCCCAAACAACTTCGCGGGCTGGCAAAGCGACAAGACAGACGATCTGCTCCAGAAAGCCCGGACCACCACGGACCAGACCGCCCGAGCCGCGCTGTACCGAGAGGCGGAGAAGATCATCGCGGAAGAGGCCCCGATGCTGTTCCTCACCTTCCCGGCGACCCTCCAGGCCTCCGTCAAGGCGCTGGACTGGGTGCAATATCCGGACGGGGCCTTGCGCCTACAGTTCGCGAAACTGTCCTGACCGTTCTTGGAGGAGCGGCCGCGCGGCCGCTCCTCTTTCCCCCTCCAACTGGTTTGAGCCGTCATGCCCAAGAACATCCTTCTCGCCGGCGAAAGCTGGACCTCCACCGCGACGCATATCAAGGGCTGGGATCAGTTCGCCTCCGTCACCCATCATCGCGGCGCGGACGACTTCATCCGCGTGGTGGGGAACGACGCCTATCGGTTCGAGTACATGACCTGCGACGTCGCGGCGGAGCGCTTTCCGACCGATCCCGCCGCGCTGGACGCTTATGACGCGGTGGTCTTGAGCGACATCGGCGCCAACACGCTGCTTTTGCCCAGCGCGGTGTGGATTCGATCCGAACGAGCGCCCAACCGCTTGAAGGCCCTGCGGGATTATGTGGCGCGCGGCGGCGGGCTGGTCATGGTCGGCGGCTACTACAGCTTCCAGGGGATCAACGGCGGGGCGAGATACCGCGGCACCGCCGTCGGCGAAGCGCTGCCTGTGACCATCCATCCCTATGACGACCGCATCGAGATGCCGGAGGGCGTCCATCCCGTTCGATCCCTCGGCGGCGAGGGACACCCGGTGCTGTCGGGCGTCGGGACGGATCTACCCTATGTCCTCGGCGTCAACGAGGTCGTCCCAAAGGCGGGGGCCGAGACCCTACTCGCTCTTCCGGCGGAGGAGGGCGGCCATCCGCTGCTCGTCGTCGGTCAGCACGGCAAGGGCCGGACTGCGGCCTGGACCACCGACATCGGACCGCACTGGCTTCCGAACGAGTTCCTGAACTGGGAGGATTTTCCGAAGCTCTGGCGGAATCTCTTCGACTGGGTGGCCAAGAAGGTTTGATCGGGGTCTTGGTCCAGAACCGAGCTGGGATTCCTCATCTTTGCGGCCAGAGCGATCGATCCCCGATCTCAAGGGCCCTTCGCCGGAGGTTTGGGGATATGTTCGAGGGGCGTCGGCCGCTCCCGTGACAAGGACTCTGTTCCGCGAGCGTTCATATCCGTCCTTGGAGCCAACTGACTTCACTTGCTCAGTATTTTTTGAGTTTTAGCAGTCGGCGTCGTCACTCTCGCGAGTGAAAACATACTGATCGCATGAGGCGGTTGGCGATGGCGGCGCAGTTTCGACTGCGGGGTCAACGCGGACAAGATGCGATGGACGGGATAAACTTGTTAATTTTTGTCGTCGACGCATCCGATAGCATGAAGGGCGTTTCCATTTCATGTTGTCGCCATGCCTTCTGATGTTTCGCTGCCCCCTTCCGCCGATGCGGCGATCTACCAGCCGGCCCTGGCCTGGTGGCTAGAGACCGTCGCCCGGCTTGGCCGCCTGCCGGCGCGGAGCGATCTCGATCCGACGGATCTTGGGGTTAAGGCTCTCCCGCACGCCCTGATCGTGGAGATCGTCGGCGCGGGCGAAGACTTTCGGTTTCGATTGATCGGAACGAACCATTCCGAGTTCAATCGACGTGATCTCACAGGTCTGCTGTTCAGTCAGGTTTATCCGATCGACTCTCCGGTGCTGGCCTATCTAAAGGGGCTCTACGCCGAGTTGATGACCAGCCGACGCCCGCTCTGGAGCTTGAACGAGTTTCTGCCGCCGACGAGAAACCAACCGATCCGCATGGGGCGTCTCATGCTTCCGATGTCTTCCAACGGCGATTTGGTCGATTTCTGCGTCGCCGTTCAGAAGATCGACGCGCCAAAAAGCGCCACGATCATTCGGCATCCTTGGCAAGAGGCTGAATACACGGGCGAGATCGAACGTCAGTCGCTCTAGCGGACCCCCGCCAGCCTAATCGAGAAAGGCTTCTTCGTTCATTTGCGACGGTTGCTGATCGAGCGGCGGTTCGCGTTCCGGTCCGGCTCTGGAGTCCGCTCGCGTCGCGGAACTGCTGACCAAGCCTGGCACTATGCTCGTCATCGCGTTCGCCGCGGGGCCTCCGCCACGAGCGGCGACCACTTGCCCGTTCGCGCCGCCCGTATCGGCTGCGTCGACTTTGATCGTGCGACTTGAGATCAGCGGCGCTCCGGTCGCGCCGACAGACGGCGGCGTCGGCGGGGCCAGCGCGCCGGACGCTGTCGCGGTGACGGCCGCGGCGATCGATCGCGCCGACGCGCCGTTGGCTGGGCTGGAGGCGGAGGGGCCGCCTGCGGGTCTCGGCCCGGTCGTCGGGGCTGCGGGCGCATCTGAAGCGGGTTCGTCGGGGAGGTCGTCCTTTCTTGCGGGGGCGGCCTCCTCGCGCGAAGCCGAGCCGTTTGCGTTCGTCGATGAGCCTCGCGGCGCGCCGTCCGCGTCGGTCGGCCCAAACGCTGCGGCGATGCTGGCCGAGGCGCTCGATCCCGCTGTGGTCGCGGCGGCCAAGCCGCTTGCGACGAGCGCGCTGACTTGGGACATCAACGTCTCGATCGGGATTCCCTGAAGGCTCTCAAGGTCCGGCTCGATCAAGGCGGGAACTGGCGCCTGCGTTGAGACGGTCGCGACGCTTGGCGTTGACGCGATGGACGCCGTCGATGGGGGCGAGCCCACGCTCGCGACAGTCGCGACGCTAGGGATGCTGGCGACGGTCGCGACGGTCGCCATGCTCGCGATGGTCGCCGTGCTTGCGACGGATGGTGAATTCGGCGCCGGGGCCTGGATCGGCGTGATCGCCGCGCCGTTGGCGGAGATCGTTCCCGCCAGGACGGTGATCAGGGCGGCGGCGGCGGCGCCCGTCTGTCCGTTCACCGTGGCGTTGATCGAACTGCCAGCGCCTGTGACGGACAAGGTGAGCGCTGTCGCGGTCACTGTGCCGACGCCGCCGATCGCGCCGCCGGAGGTCAATATGGCGGATCCGGCGTTGAGGGCGCCGTTGATGTAAAGGTCGCCGGACGCCGTCAGGTTAGCGATTCCTGACGTGAACATGGCGCCTGCGACGTTGATGGAGGCGCCTGTTCCGGTCTGGGCGAGGGTGATGGCGCCGCCGGTCAGACCGCCGACAGTTAAGCCGGGCAGCGACATGTTGGTGAAATTGATGAACCCCGCGCCGCCACCGCTTAGGCTGTCCACGGCGTTTGACCCGGTCAGCGTGAAGTCGCCGGCGCCGCCGATCTGAAGGATCGAAGCCGTGATCGAGCCGCTTTGCGTGACGGCTCCTACGGCGCTCAAGGACAAGCTCGAGGCCGTCGCGCCGAGGATCGACAGTCCGCCCACCCCGTCAGTGATTGAGACCGGCCCCGTGCTGGCGACGCTGATCTGGTTGATGTCGTTCTGTGCGGCGTTGAGGAAGATCGCCCCGGCGCCGCTGGCGATAGTCGCCGCGCCGGAGACGGTCAGGGAGCCTGTTTGCCCTATTGCGCCGCCGGAACTGTTGATCGTCAGGTTTGTGACTGTCGCGTTCGGCAAGCTGACTGCGCCGGTGGTTGTGTTGATGGTGAGCGCGTGCAGCAGGTTCCCGGCGCCGATGATCCCGCCAAAGTTAACCGTATATGGTCCAAAGAGCTGGATCAGAAGAGATTCCGCGCCGGTCTGACCGTTGACATCGCCGGAAATTCCGATGTCCGCTCCATAGGATGTGATGTTCGCCGACCCAGACGAGATGACCGACCCGCCATAGTTCTGAGTTCCTGTGGTGATGTGGGTTCCGCCCAACAGCAGATTTCCGCCCCCGATCTGGGTGAAGCTGGAAAGGGCGGTGGCGACGCCGAAATTATTGCCGAAGCTGACGGTCGCCGCTCCGGCGCTCACCGTCATTCCATAGGCGCCGGCGGCGGCGGCGTCGATCGGGCCGCCGAAGGTGACGGCGGCGTTGCTCGTCGAAAAAACGCCAGCCCCGGCGATGATGATCGCGCTGCTGTAGCTCTGCGCCCCCGTGGTGATCACGTTGTTGAACACGGTGAGTTGGCCGGTTCCCGACTGGCTCACAAACGCAAGCGGCGTGCCGGCCCCGACATTGGCGCCAAGCGTGACGTTTCCGCTCCCGGTGTTGAACGTCACGCCGCCCGGGCCGTCGTTCATGCTGTTGAACAGGACCGGGCTGTTCGAGGTGACGATTGTCGTGTTGGTCAGAAAGTTGGCGGTCTGATAGGTCTGCGCGCCGGTGGTGGCGATGATCCCTCCCAGAAACACGCTGTTGGTGAGGTTGATCGAGGACAGCGCGGTTGTCGCGCCGGCGCCGCCGGCGAGCGATATGGCGCCGATCACCGAGGCTGTCAGGTTCTGGCCGCCGACAGTGGAGCCGTCGACCGGGCCGGAGAAGATCAAATCGCCGCTCGTGGTCGAGAAGCTGGCCCCGCCGCCAAGGGTGACCGAACCCGCGTAGCTCTGACTTCCGCTGGCGCGGATCGCGCCGCTGACGGCGACCGCGCCTGTTCCGAGTTGCGTGAAGCTCGCCAAAGGCGTCACGCCGCCAACGGCTGCGCCGAACGACAAGGAGCCGGCCGCGTTGATCGATGCGGTCAGGCTTCCGGGCCCGTCGATCGACCCCGCGCTGGAGATGAGCCCGTTGGTGGTCGAGAAGACGGAAGCTCCGGTCAGGATAATCGGCCCTGCGTAGCTCTGCGCGCCGATCGTGGCGACCGTTCCGCCCACATAGAGCGTCCCAATCCCGAGCTTGGCCAGAGAGTCGAAGGGGGTC
>JBMLRS010000435.1:0-1914 GCA_049240905.1 Elsteraceae bacterium | reverse complement strand
CGATGCCCCGACCGACCCACCGAAGCTGACCGAGCCCGGACCTGCGTTGAGCGTGAGATTAAAGCCGCCGCCGAGGGCTCCGTTGATCGCGCCGATGAAGTTGATTGCGCCGCCCCCGGTGGTCAGGGTCGTGGGTTTGAAGAACACCGCGCCGGCCCCGACCGTGATCGGCGCCGTCAGATCCGGGCGGCCGATGTCGAGCCGACCGTTGAACCGGTCGAGCGACACCTGAAACGCTCCGGCGCCGCCGTCGACGCCGATCGATTTGTTGGGCAGGTCCGGCCGGATGAAGATCGTCCCGTTGTTCGCCCCGAACAGATACTGATTGTTGGCGATGACGCTGTCGGCGGTCAGGACCATGTCGCCCAGCAGATTGCCGGTGCGCACAAGCCCATTGACGTTGTTGATCCCGCTGCCGGTCGCGCCGGACAGGCCGGTGATCTGAATGACCCCGCCGACGCCGGTCGTCGTCACTGTGGCGGCGTTGATGTTCACCCCGTCATTGCCGGCGCCGCTGGTCGCGCCAGCCCCAGTGATCGAGATGGTTCCCGTCGCCGTCGTCAAAACCGGCCCGGCCGTGAGGAAGACGCCGTGATCCAGGGCGCCGCCTGCCGTGACGGCCGCGCCGTTCAGCGTCAGGGCTCCGGAGTTGGTCGAGATCTGCGTCAGCGCCCCATAAACATAGATGTTGCGCGCCGGCGCCCCCCCGCGCGTCCCGACGATCTGAACCGACCCCGACCCGCTGGCCGCGATGGTGACGCCGCCGTAATGCCCGCCAAGATCATCGCCGATGGACACGCCGTCGCTGTTGCTTGCGGCTCCACCAGTCCCCGTGATCGCAATGGCGCCGTTCGTGGTCGTCAGGGAGGCGACGTTGGTGTTGTTCATGGCGATCATCACGCCTGTGTTGACAACGCTGCCGCCTGACCCGGCGAAAGGCCCGTTGAGGACGAGAGAGCCGCCTTGCGTGGCGAGGGTGGCGCCGTAGACGGAGATATTCGTCGACCGACCAGCCCCTCGGCTGCCATTCACGATGATCGCGCCGGTCGCGCCGGTCGCCGTAATCGTCGCGGTCGAGGTGAGCGTTCCAATCACAACGCCGTCATTCAGGCTGCCGGCGCTTGCGCCGGCTCCGGTGATGGCGATCGTGCCTGTGCTGGTGTTCACAAGCGCGGAATTGACGATGCGAACGCCTGAATTCCCCGAGGCGCCGCCGCCGGTCGTCGCCGTTCCCAGAAGGGTGATGTCGCCGCCAACGGTCTGGAGCAGCCCTGCGCTCGTCGAAATGTTGTTCGAGTTTGCGCCGCTTCCGCGGGTCCCGGTGATCGAGATCGACCCACCGGTTGAGATAAGGGTGCCGACCAGATTGACGCCGTGGCTAGGCCCACCCCCTGCGGTCCCGTTCACCGTGACGGCGCCGACGCTGCTGATGGTGGAGCCGCCCAACTCCACGCCGTGGCTATTGCCGGCTGTTCCGCTGCCCGTAGAGGTCCCGACAATGGTCAAGCCACCCGCGCCGATTGACATGGCGACGCCGGAGCCGATCAGCACGCCGCCCGCGCTTGGCGCAATTCCAGCCGCGGAGCCGGTGATCGCGATGGAGCCAGCGTTGATAGGCGTGGCCGACGCATAGACGCCAACTGTTGCGGACCCAGCCTGATCCCCGCTAACGCCAGTAATGGTGATTTCACCGCCGGCTGAAAGCGACGAGTTCTGCAATCGGACGCCATAGATCACGGCGGAGGCGTCGCCGAGGCGGCCTGCGCCGTTCACCACGATCGCGCCTGCGCCGGCTGAGAGCGTGCTGTCGTAAACCGCGACGCCATCGACGCTGAAGGCGCCGCTGCCGCCTGCTCCACCCGCGCCGCCGACTCCGCCGACCAACGAGATCGTCCCGCCGGTCGTCGAGATCAG
>JBMLRS010000434.1:0-5362 GCA_049240905.1 Elsteraceae bacterium | reverse complement strand
CTACGCGGTCGCCCGTCAGATCCTCGATACGGACGCGCCGGTTCCGCCGGTTCAGACCGGACCCCCGATCGGTCCAAGAGCGCCGCCGACCCGTTCCTGACCCCAAAACCGTCCGGCCCCGCGCCGGACCCCTTTCCTTTTGGATCAGGATGATTCCGATGATTTTCAAGCTTTCCGCCGCCGTCGCGGCTTTCGCCGGCCTCGCGCTCTCCATTCTTCCCGCTCAGGCGCATGACGCCAAGCTGGGTCCGCTGACCATCGACCACCCCTGGGCGCGCGCGACGCCCGGGCAGGCGCGCAACGGCGCGGTTTACCTCACCATCAAGACCTCCGCGACCGAGGGCGACCGCCTGATCCGCGCGGAAAGCGCCGTCGCAGGAAAGGTCGAACTGCATGCTCATATCCATGAAAATGGCGTCATGAAGATGCGCCCGGTCACTGACATCCCGGTCGCGCCCGGCAAGCTCACCAAGCTGGAGCCGAGCGGCCTCCACATCATGCTGCTGAACCTGAAGGCGCCCCTGAAGGTCGGCGACAGGTTTCCGCTGACCCTGGTATTCGAGAAGGCTGGCAGCACCTCGGTCGACGTTGCTGTCGAAGCGGTAGGCGCCGCCGGCCACACGCACTAGGAGCAAGAGACGCTTGCTTTGAAGCGGATCTTGCTCACGCCACCATGAGAAATAGCGCGTTTTCGGCTTTGCTCGATTCAGACCAAGTTGAAAACGCGCTTAAAGCCCCAACAAATTCTGCACCATCATCCGCTGGATCTTGGCGGAGGCGACCATTTCGTCGATCGGCACGCGCTCGTTGGCGGTATGGCCCTGCGCGCTGCAGCCAGGCCCGAAATTGACGATTTCGACGCCGTCTTCAGCGAAGTAACGGCCGTCGCTGACCCCGGTCGCCTCGGCGAAGCGCATGGGTTGGCCGGTGACGGCTTGAATCGCCGGGCCGAAGGCGGCGACGAGCCGGCCATTCCTGGGAGCGGAGAAGCCTTTGGTGCCACGCAATCGTTTCACCGTCACCATCTCAGACGGTTCGCCGGAATCGCAGACGATCTCCGCGATCTCGGCGAAGGCTCCCTGAACGGACTCCGACGGCAACAGGCGCCGGTCGATCTCCAGGCTGCAAGCGTTCGGCACGACGTTGGTGTTCTGGCCGCCCTGAATCAGGCCGATGTTGACGGTGGAGACCATCGCCCCTTCGCGCCGCGCCTCCAAACGCGGCATCAACTGCCGCTCCAGCGCCACGACGATGCGCACCATTCGGGCGATCGCGTTGTCGCCGCGCTGCGGCGCGCCGGCATGGGCGGAATGGCCGCGCGTCTCGATGCCGACCCAGAGCACGCCGCGCTCGTCGGTGATCAGTTGGTTCTCGGTCTGGGCGCCGAGGACCAGGAAGTCCGGCTTCACTTTGCCGCTTTCCCGCAGAAAGGCCATCCCGTCAGGGCCGAGGCTCTCTTCGTCGCCGACGAAGGTGAAGGTCACGGTCCCGGTCTTGGGGCCGCCGGCGCGGGCGATCTCCTCCGCCAGCCACAGCTGCGCCGCCATGCTGCCCTTGCAGTTGCCGGCGCCCAACCCGAAGACTTGACCATCGGCGACTGTCGCGACGAAGGGATCGCTGCGCCACAGCCCCGGTTCGCCGACGCCGATCGTGTCGGCATGCGCGTTGAACACCAGATGCGGCGGGCCCGAGCCGATGGAGGCGACGACATTGTCGATCCCCGGGGTCTTGGCCAAGGTCTCGACCCGGTAGCCGGCGGCGGCGAGCCGGCGGGCGGCGTAGGCGCAGATGGCGGTGGTGTCGCCCGGCGGGTAGGGGCTCGGGATCGCGATCAACGCTGACAGGGTTTCGATCAGTTCCTCGCTCAGCGCGCGGTCATCGATCATGAATTCGCCAACCCGACCAGAACCTCCGCCAGCACGCGCGCGCCGGCGGCGCAATCCTCGGGCGTGGCGTCTTCGATCGGATTATGACTGACCCCGCCGGCGCAGGGGATGAAGATCATGGCGCTGGGCGTGACCTCCGCCAGGAACTTGGCGTCATGGAACGCGCCCGACAGCAGCGACATGCAGGGCAGGCCCAGCGATTGCGCCGCCCGCTCGATGCGCGCCGTCATCTCCGGCGGAAAGGCCACCGGCTGGGTCGAGAAGGTCGGTTGCACAGTGACCGCGCAGCCGCGCGCGTTCGCGGCGCAGACCTTCGGAATCTCCAGACACAGCCGATCCAGCAGGGCGGAGTCGGGATGGCGGAAATCGATGGTGAAGAACACCCGGCCCGGCACGGTGTTCGGGGAACCAGGCGAGACTTCGAACCGGCCGACGGTGAAGCGGATGGTGTCGGTCGGATCGGCCAGCAACTGCTCCAGCGCGGTCACCATCGCCACGGCGGCCTTCAGCGCGTCCTTGCGCAGCCCCATCGGGGTGGTGCCGGCATGCGCCTCCGCGCCCAGGATCTCCACCGCGAACCAGCGCGAGCCCTGAATGCCGCTGACTGCGCCGATCGTCTTGGCCTCCGCCTCAAGGCGGGGTCCCTGCTCGATATGAGCCTCAACATAGGCCGCGACCGGAAAGCCGAAGGGGCGCGGCGCGGCGACCGAGGCCGTCGCGGCCAATGTGGCGTCCAGCGCGTCGCCAAGATTGACGCCGTCGCGGCCGGCGGTCTTACGCAGCGCGGCGACGTCCATCTGGCCGACGAAACAGGCCGAGCCCATGGCGCCGGGTTGAAAGCGCGAGCCTTCCTCGTTGGTCCAGGCCACCGCCTCGATCGGACGGCGGGTCTGAATCCCTGCGTCTTCGAGCGCTTCCAGGGCTTCGAAGCCGGCGAGCACGCCATAGGCGCCGTCGAACTTGCCGCCGGTCGGCTGGCTGTCCAGATGGCTGCCGGTCATCACGGGGGGCGCGTCCGGATCGGTTCCCGCGCGGCGGACGAACAGGTTGCCGATCGGATCAGTGAAGATCGCGAAGCCGCGCGCCTGGGCCCATTCGATGAGCGCCTGCTTGGAGGCGATGTCTTCGGCTGAGAGGGCTTGGCGGTTCACCCCCCCGTCGCTGCGGGCGCCGATCCTGGCCATGGTTTGAAGCCGGCGCCAGAGTCGAGCTGAATCGACGGCGTCGGCGGCGAGAGTATTGGAGAGCGCTGTGTCCATGACCACCTTGTGACTCAGGGGCGCGGGTAGATGCAACCCGTGCTCTTGTGCCCTGATCTGCGATAAGATAACGCTGGCGCGGGCTGAGGAAAGATCAGATGCGACGAGCGGTTTCGGTAGCTTTGGGAGGCACCTGGTCCTTGGCGGCGGCCAACGGGATCGTGACCTTGAGCCATGCTGATCGCGTGGCGACCCCGATGGGGGCGGAGTTGCGCACCGACTCCGGCCAGCCTTTCAAGATGGACTTGCGTCGCGCCGTGATTCTCGCCGACGGCGACGGGCTGCGGTTGGACGACGACACTTTCCTCCTGGTGCGCGCGGCGATCGAAGACTGCGCGCTGATCCGCTGCGCCGAGGCGCAGACTCAATGGCAGTTGGCCTGGCATCTGGGCCGCCGCGGCCTGCCGGTCGCGACCGATCCGGACGGTCTGTTGCTGCCGCCGGACAGCCCCGGCCTTGGCTTGGCGGTCTTGCTGGGCGCCTCGGTCGAGACGCGGCGCTGCGCCTTTGATCCGCATGCGGAGGGCTCGCCGCCGCTGTTCGGGGCCGACGCGCCTTAACGCCGGCTCACGCCATCGCGACGGCGTCGACCAGACGGAAGTCGCGGGCGGCGCAGCGGGCGATCAATTCTCGCGCGGCGTCTGCCGACAGGGCCTTGCCGAACAGCCAGCCCTGGCCGTATTCGCACCCGAGCGCGACCAGGGCCTCGCGGTCCTCCTCCCGCTCGATCCCCTCGGCGACCACGTCCAACCCCAAAGTGTGGCTAAGGGCCGCGACCGTGCGCACGATCGCCTCGTCCTCCCGCTTCGAGCCCATCGCGCCGACGAAGGATTGGTCGATCTTCAGCGTGTCGATCGGAAAGCGGCTGAGATAGCTGAGCGAGGAATAGCCGGTCCCGAAATCGTCGATCGCCAGCTTCACCCGCAGCGCTTTCAAAGCCTGCAGCGAGGCGATGGTGCGAGCGGGGTCGTCCATCAGCATGCTTTCGGTGATCTCCAGCTTCACAAGGGCGGGATCGACGCCGTAATCGGTCAGCACGTCGGAGATCAGCCAGATGAAGCCGTCGGCGGTGAACTGCCGACCGGAAACATTGACGCTCATGAACAGCGGCTGATCGGAGGGGAACTCCTTGTTCCAATGCACCAGCCTTCCGATCGCCTGCTCCAGCGCCAGCAGGCCCAATTGCACGATCAGACCGGTGTCCTCCGCGATCGGGATGAACTGCGTGGGCGAGACCGAGCCGAGAATCGGGTTGTTCCAGCGCATCAACGCCTCGAATCCGGCCAACCGCCCGGTCGCCAGCACGACGATCGGCTGGAAATGCACCGCGAACTCGCCGCCATGGTCGAGGGCGGAGCGCAACTGCGCTTCGATCTTGAAGCGGTCGGAGACGCTGACATGGCGCTGGGCGTCAAAGATCTCATGCTGCCCGCCGCCGCGCTCCTTGGCGCGGGTCAAGGCCAAGCTGGCGTCGCGCAGCGCCTCTTCCGGATCCTTGTAGTGCGCGTTGCCGATCGCGATGCCCATCGACAGGGATATGAACAGCTCCCGCTCTTCGACCAGGATGGGCGCCGCCACCATCTCCTCCAGGCGCCGCATGAGGGCGGAGACTTCGGTGTCCGACGCCATCGGGTCCAGCGCCACGCCCATCTGCCCGCCCAGACGCGCGGGCAGCGCGCCGGATTTCTGCAGGGGCCTCAGGCGCGTCGCCAGTTCGGTCAGCACGGCGTCGCCGACATGATGACCCAGCAGGTCGTTGATCTCCTTGAACCGATCGATCTCGAACACGATCACGGCGTAGCCCAGGTCCGGCGAGACCTGTCGGCGCGCGATCGCGCCGCGCAGACGCTCCCGCATCGCGGCGCGGTTGGCGAGCCCGGTGAGGGAGTCATGGACCGCGTCATGCAGCTTCTGCTCGTCCCGCATCTTGCGGCGATGGATGTCCGACTGGGTGCCGACGATGCGTTCGATCCGCCCGTTCAGGTCCCGCTTGACGACCGCGCGGCACTGCATCCAGCGATAGTTCTCCGTCGCGTCGCGCATGCGGTACTCGACCGACACCACGCCTTCGCGGCCGACCGCCCCCTCCAGCCGCGCGTTCAGGATCGCCAGATCTTCCGGATGCACGCGGTTCATCCAATGGCTGGGCGAGCCGTCGCCGGCGTCGGCCGGGAACCCCAGCATCGTGTTCCACCGCTCCGCGTAATGCATGCGGTG
>JBMLRS010000433.1:0-6100 GCA_049240905.1 Elsteraceae bacterium | reverse complement strand
ATGTCGCGCGCATCCCCAAACCGGCCAAGCGGGATCTTCGCCTGCACCGCCGCCGCAAACTCCGCCAACGCCTCCGGCGACATTCCGATCTTGCCGTAAATCGGCGTGTTGATGGCGCCGGGGCTGACCGCGTTCACTCTTATCCCCCGCGCCAGAAACTCCGCTGACCAGGTCCGCGCGAAAGAGCGCACCGCCGCTTTGGAGGCGGAGAGGACCGAGAGGCCGGCCGTGCCGACATCCGCCAGCCAGGATGTGTTCAGAATGATCGACCCGCCGGTCGACATCAGCGGCGCGGCCGCCTGCACGGTGAGGAAGACCCCCTTCACATTGACGTCCATCAGCGTGTCATAGCGCGCTTCCTCCGTACCCTCGATCGGCGTGGCGAAGGCGACGCCGGCGTTGGCGAACAGAATGTCGAGCCGCCCGAACGCGCGCCCGATCTCCTCCCTCAGCCGGTTTGCATCCGCCGCTGCGGCGTGATCCACCCGCGCCGTCGCCAAGCCCGCCCCCAACGTTGACGCTGCCCGATCCAGCTGATCCTGGTTGCGCCCGGTGATCATCACCCTCGCTCCCTCCGCCAGAAACAATTCCGCCGTCGCCAGGCCAATGCCGCTGGAGCCGCCGGTGATCAGCGCTGTCTTGCCTTTGAGCATCATTTTCTTTCTCCCAGGAGAGTTGCAGTCGGGCAAAAATCGCCGTAACGCTTGACAAAGACGACGCATAAGATCCGCAGCCATGACAAAGATTTTCTTCTCGTGAGAGATCTGAGCAGACTTAAGGCGCTGCATGCCTTCGAAGCGAGCGCGCGCCATGGCGGATTCACCCGGGCGGCGGCCGAATTGAACGTGACCCCCGCCGCCGTGGGGCAGCTCGTTCGATCGCTGGAGGTCTGGCTGGGGGCGCCGCTGTTTCTGCGGCGCGGCTCCGGCTCGGACCGGTTGATCCCGACGGACGACGCGCTCTCCGCCCTCGCCGATCTCGCCGAAGGGCTGGAGCGCTTGGAGACCGGGCTGCGGAAGCTCAAGGCGCGGCGCGCGCGCAGCATCGTGACCGTGACGGCCTCCCAGGCCCTGGTCGCCAAGTGGCTGCTGCCGCATCTGGATGATTTCGCGGCCGCCCAGCCCCTGATCGACGTCCGCTTGGACGTCACCGACCGGCTCGTGGATCTGCGCGCGGGCGAGGCGGACATCGGTCTGCGCTGCGGCCCGGGGCAATGGCCAGGGCTGATGGCGACCCATCTGATGGACGAGGAGGTTTTCCCGGTCTGCAGTCCGGATCTCCTACCCACGAACGGGAAAGAATCAGCCGATTGGTTGCTGACGCAAACCCTGATTCACGATCAGACGCCGGCGGCGCAGGGCGTGTTTCCGGAGTGGCCGGATTGGCTCGCCAAAGCCGGGATCTCAACCTCCGACCGCAAGGGCGGCCTGCGGATCAACGCCGCCGCCGCCGTCATTCAGGCGGCGATCAAAGGCCACGGCGTCGCCCTCGCCCGGCGCGAGCTGGTCGCGCGCGACATCGCGGAGGGTCGGTTGCGGCGCTTGTTCCCGCAGATCGGCTGGCCCATCGCCTGGGGCTACTACGTCGTCGCCACGCAGCGCAGCCTGAAGCGCGCGGAAGTCACGGCTTTTCACGATTGGCTCGTCGCGCGCTGGCGGACATGAAAGCGCTTTCGAGGGCATGGGCTTCAGGACTATGCTCGACCATCCCTGAATTGAAGAGCGTCGCCCCATGGCCTTCGACAATCCGCCTGAGTCCTTCCCCCGCACGGGACGTTCGGCCTGCCCGCATGACTGCCCGTCGACCTGCGCGCTGGAGGTGGAGTTGCTGGGGCCGGACAAGATCGGCGCCGTGCGCGGGGCGGAGGAGCATCCCTACACCGCAGGCGTGATCTGCGCGAAGGTCGCGCGCTACGCCGAGCGCATCCATCACCCTGACCGGCTGACCCAGCCGATGCTGCGCGTCGGCCCCAAGGGATCGAAGCAGTTCACGCCGATTTCCTGGACCGAGGCGCTGGACCGGGTGGCCGAGAACTTCCTGAGCGTCGCGCAGAAGCACGGGTCCGAGGCGATCTGGCCCTATTACTACGCCGGCACCATGGGGCTGGTGCAGCGCGACGGGATCAATCGTCTGCGCCACGCCATGCGCTATTCGCAGATGAAGAAGACCTTCTGCACCACCCTGGCCCGCGCAGGCTGGGCCGCCGGGGTCGGCGAGGTGATGGGGCCGGACGCGCGCGAGATGGCGCAGTCCGATCTGATCGTGAGTTGGGGCGGCAATCCCGTCTCCACCCAGGTCAATGTGATGACCTACGTGGCGCAGGCGCGCAAGCAGCGCGGCGCGAAGTTCGTGGTGGTCGATCCCTACCGCACGCCGACCGCCCAGGGCGCGGACGTCCATCTGCTGCTCCGTCCCGGCACGGACGCGGCTTTGGCCTGCGCGGTGATGCATGTCGCCTTCCGCGACGGCTACGCCGACCGCGCCTATATGGCGCAATACACCGACGATCCCGCCGGGCTCGAGGCGCATGTGAGATCGCGCGATCCGGCCTGGGCCAGCGCCATCACCGGCCTGACCGTGCAGGAGATCGAGGATTTCGCCGCGCTCTATGGCCGGACTGAGCGCGCCTATATCCGCCTCGGCTACGGCTTCTCCCGCTCGCGCAATGGCGCCGCGCAGTTCCACGCCGTCACTTGCCTGCCCTCCGTCACTGGCAAATGGCGCCATGAAGGCGGCGGCGCGCTGTGGGGCCACAGCGACATCTACCACCTCGACCGCACCTTGATTGAAGGTCTGGACGTGCGCGATTCCAGCACTCGGACGCTGGACATGAGCCGGATCGGCGCCGTGCTGACCGGCGATCGCTCTGACCTTGGCGATGGGCCGGAGGTCCACGCCATGCTGGTGCAGAACACTAATCCGGCCACGGTGGCGCCGAACAGCGCGCTGGTGCGGCGCGGCCTGCTGCGCGAGGATCTGTTCTTCTGCGTGCATGAGCAGTTCATGACCGACACCGCCGCCTACGCGGACGTGATCCTGCCGGCGACGATGTTCCTGGAGCATGACGACATCTACACCGGCGGCGGCCACAGCTTCCTGCAGTTGGGCGCCAAGCAGGTGAACGCGCCTGGCGAATGCCGCTCCAACCATTTCGTGATCACCGAGCTCGCCCGCCGCCTGGGCGCGCAGCATCGCGGCTTTACGATGACCGAGCGCGAGTTGATCGATGAGACGCTGAAGACTTCCGGCTGGCCCGGCTTCGACGCGCTGCTGGAGGCGAAGTGGCTGGACGCCGCCCCCAGCTTCGAGAAAGCGCATTTCCTCGACGGCTTCCCCAACGCCTCAGGCAAGTTCCGCTTCAAGCCGGACTGGTCGGCGATAGGCGCCGGCCACGCGCAGATGCCGGAATTCCCGGATCACGCGACCTTGATCGAGCAGGCCGACGCCGAGCATCCCTTCCGTCTGGTCGCCGCCCCAGCCCGCAGCTTCCTCAACTCCACCTTCGGGGAGACGCCCAGCAGCCGCAAACGCGAAGGCCGCCCCACCGCTCTGATCCACCCGGACGACGCCGCCAAGCTGGGGGTGACCACCGGCGCGATCGTCACGCTCGGCAACCGCCGCGGCCAGATCCAGATCCACGCCAAGCTGTTCGACGGCCTGCAGCCCGGCTCCATCGTGGTCGAGAGCATTTGGCCCAACTCCGATTTCATCGGCGGCCTCGGCGTCAACGCCCTGACCAGCGACGACCCCGGCTTCCCCAATGGCGGCGCCGTCTTCCACGACAGCGCGATCTGGGTGAAGCCCAGCGCCAGCGTCGAAGGCGATGAGGAAACGGCGGGCGAGAAGGTATTGGAGGCGGTTTAAGGTCAGAGAGTGAAGTATTTTGGCCGACTGAACTTCAAAACTCCTCATCCTGAGCCTGGCGAAGGATGAGTAAACTCTTTAGCGCGTTTCAGCAGCACATCCTTCGACAGGCTCAGGGTGAGGAGAAGAGTTTGAGCCAGCAATAAAAACATGGCCAAACCACTTCAGGCCGCCTTCCCAAACCGCCCGCGGTAGGCCGCTGGACTGGTCCCGAAGCTCGCGCGGAAATGATGGCGCAAGGTCGCGGCGGCGCCGAAGCCGGATGAGGCGGCGACGTCCTCAATCGAGAGATTGGTGGTCTCCAGCAGCTCCTGCGCCCGCGCGAGTCTCTCACGCGTTAACCAATCGCCGGGGCTGAGGCCGGTTGTCTCCAGGAAGCGGCGGTGCAGCGCGCGCAGGCTCATGGCGGCGACTTTCGCCATGCGGGCGTTCGGCCAGTCCTGATCGAGGGTCGCCCGGATCTGATCCAGCAGCGCGCTGAGTCGGGAGCCATTGCCCCGCTCAGGCGCCACCGGACGTTCGACATATTGCGCCTGTCCGCCCTGGCGATGGGCCGGCACCACCAGGCGGCGCGCGACCTTGTTCGCGATCTCCGGCCCGAAATCGCGGCGCAGCAGATGCAGGCAGAGATCAAGGCCAGCGGCGCTGCCGGCGGCGGTCAACACCTGACCGGCGTCGACGTAGAGCACGTCAGGCTTGAAGCGGAGATTGGGATAGGCGCTGGTCAATTGCTTGGCGTAGCGCCAATGGGTGGTGGCGTCCCTTCCCTCCAAAAGCCCCGCCGCCGCCAGCACGAAGGCGCCGGAGCAGAGGGAGAGCACGCGGGCGCCTCGGTCGACCGCCGCCCGCAAGGCGGCGCAGAGCGTTTCGGGCACGGGTTCCGCCGCGCCGCGCCAGCCGGGAATCACGATGGTTCCAGCCTCGGCCAGCAGCTCCAGCCCGCCATCCACTTGAACAGTCACGCCGCCGGTCGCGCGCAGCGGACCCGGATCCAGGCTGGCGACCGCGAAGCGGTACCAGTCAGGCCCCAACTCCGGGCGCGGGAGACCAAACACCTCCACCGCGCAGCCGAATTCGAACAGGCAGAGCCCGTCATAGGCCAGCACGACGACCAGCGGATTGAAGAGCGGTTTTGGCATGATCTTGACGATAGCTGGCGTTCCTGCCGCTGTCGAGCCGGCGCCGACGCGGGCATCCTTGCCTTCCCACGCCAAGGAGAAAAACGATGTCGTCCGTTTCAGAGATCCCCGCCGCCCCCTCCGCGCAGACCGCCGCCCATTTCGCCGGGAGATTGGCGTTCGAGACCGATTGCGCGGATGTCCACGCCGCCTTCGCCGCTGGGGAAGTGGATTTCGTGCTGCTGGACGTGCGCGGCCCGAATGCTTTCGCGCGCGGCCATGTTCCCGGCGCGCTGAACCTGCCGCATCGCCAGATGAATGCTGAGCGCATGGCGGCCTGGCCCCCGGAGACGCTGTTCGTGGTCTATTGCGCCGGTCCGCATTGCAATGGCGGCGACCGCGCGGCGCTGCGGCTGGCGCAGCTTGGCCGCCCCGTGAAGCTGATGATCGGCGGGATCACCGGCTGGGCGGACGAAGGCTTCGATTTCGCTACGGGGGTTTGATCACCAGGGCTTCGGCCGGTTCAGCGCCGCCTCCACCGCGTCGAACCCGTCGGCGAACTGGCCGACCGGGTCCAACTGGCGGGCGAAGGCCAAGAGCCGGCGCTGATACTCGTCCTGCTGACGAATGGTCCAGCCGATCGCCTCCATGACCAACTGCGGGTCCGGCCGGAGCCGCGCGACATGCGCGTCCAAGGTCTGGACCAGCGGGTCGCTGTGGCGGAAGCTGGCGGCGCGCGCGGTCTGATGTGCGAACTCCGTGATCAACCGGCGCGCCTCGTCGTCGATCTCGCCCTTCTGCAGCGCCAGCGCGATCAGGAAGGCCGCCCCCTGGGTCACGCCCTCCAGCTCCAGCAGGGAGGGGCCTGGTTTCGCGCGGAGCGCCAGCGCCGCGTCGATGAAGCTGCGGCCCTCATGCACGCCGCCGCTGGGATCGATCACCCTCAACAGCCGCGCCGCCGGGAAGCGCCGGATCGCGCGCCGCTCATAGCAGAAGACATCCACCCCCTGCCGCGCTTCGACATGGTCGCTGAGCGACAGCAGCCGCGCCCGGCGGCGGAAGGGGCCGATCTCCACCGTCACGCAGAGTCCGCGGAGCGCATGCGGCGGCATGCCCGT
>JBMLRS010000432.1:0-1120 GCA_049240905.1 Elsteraceae bacterium | reverse complement strand
CAGCGCCTTCTGAAGCAGCGCGAGGGTGGGCCGCGCCACGGCCTCCAGCTCGGGGAAGTCCCAACGGCGGAGCGGCAAGACGTGGCCCGCCCGGGCCAGCACGGCGGCCGCCCCTTGCGCCATGTGCAGCGCCATGCGCACGCCGGTTGGCGGCAGCCAAGAGCTGAACAGTTCGAAGGCGATGGTCGGCTCGTTCCATTGCATCAGGCCGATCGCCGCGACGATCCGCATTTCATCGTCGGACAATCCCGGGCAGCGGGGGCAGCGCACGTCGAGCGATCGCGTCGCGCAAGCCGCGGTCATGCGCAGGATCGCGTCAAGCGAGGCGGCCGCGTCACGCGCGCCATGATCGTCGAACTGCGCCTCGATGGCCTTATGGCCGGATTCCTTCGCCTTATGCGCGGAAACCCACTGTCGTATTCCCCAGACCAGAACGGTCTCGATTGGGGTGAGGGCGGTCGGCCCGTGGCGTTCTTGCAAGTCACGCATCTGTCGCTCCATCAAGGGGAGGTCAGATTATTAATAATGAGAATGAATCGCAATTAAAATCCAAACGCCGCCCTGCAGGAGGCGATCAAGACAGCGCGTTGATCCGCGCGCGGTTTCTGCAGGGGACGACGGCTGGTCCGGCGATCATTCGATGATTTCGTCAGCCTGGGCCAGCAGCATGGGCGGGATCGTGAGGCCGAGCGCGTTCGCCGTCTTCAGGTTTAAGCCCATTTCGAATTTGCTCGGCTGCCGCATCGGAATATCCGCAATTCTGACGCCTTTGAGAATTTGGTCGACCTGCGCGGCGGCCTCCGCGATGACGTCGTTCGGTCTTGGGGCGTAGGACAGAAGACCACCGTCCGTCGCATAGCCGCTCCATGGCTGGCCGGTCGGAAGCCTATGACGCATGGCGAGCGCGATGGTCCTTGCCCGGGGCAGCGTCGGCTGAATGATCGCGGCGTCGATCTTGTCCACCGTCATCTGCTCGAAGACAGCCTCAAGTTCATTTGAGGTTGAAATCCAAAAAACCCGGAGCTCAAGCTTCAGGCTAAGGTTGAACTGCTTAACCCCCTCGATCAATTGATCGGAAAAGGGGTCGCTGACGTTCACCAGCAGACCTATCCGGCGCGCT
>JBMLRS010000431.1:0-6159 GCA_049240905.1 Elsteraceae bacterium | reverse complement strand
GAGGACCGGCGTGGGCGGAGAGCCATTCCCGCCGCCAGGAATCGCGGGCGGGGCCGATCGCGCGGCTTTCGGCCTTGTCCTCCGGCGCGGCCAATCCTGCGTCGCGCGCGGCGGTGCGGGCGGCGCGGATCCCTTCGGCGCGGGCCAAGGCGGGATCCAGCAGTCCGGCGTCGCTGACGCCCGCGCAATCGCCGGCGGCGTAGACCCCCGGCAAGGTGCAGCGCTGCTCCGCGTCGATCACCGGAACATAACCGCCGCGCGCCCGGTCGAACACGGTCGCGCAGTTCAGCAGATCGAACATCTCCACCGTGGGGGCGACGTCGATCGCGCTGACGATGCTGTCGCAGGCGAAGCTGCGCTCAGATCCCCCGGCGAGCGGGGCGACGGTCACGCCCTCCACCTCCATAGCGCCCAGAACGCCACGAATGGCGGATCCGGCGAGGATCTCGACGCCGGTTGCGATCAAATCAGCGTCCACGGTCGGGGCGGCGCTGATCACGGCGGCGACCTCGATCCCCGCCGCCTTCGCCTGCCGGACGACCTGGAGCGCGGCGGCCCCGCCGCCAAGCACGACAATGCGGCGACCGGCGAAGGCGTCATAGAGGGTGACGGCGGCGCCGAAGCCCTGGGCGCCCATCACGCCGGGACGGTCCCAGCCGGGGAAGGCCAAGGCGAGGTCGCGCGCGCCGGCGGCGACGATCATCCGCTCGAAGCCGATCAACCAGGAGCGGCTTTCATCGGCCAGCGCCAGCATGCGCCCTGGCAACGCGCGGCTGGTTGGCCCTTCGACGAAGGCGGCCCAGGCGGAAATCCCCATCTGCACGTCGACGCCGGCTTCGAACGCGTCGGCGATGTCCGGGCGGGAGGCTGCGATCTGCTCCACCATCCGCGCCTGGTTCTGGATCGCGGCGGTCATCCGCTCGCCGACCATATAGGGGACGTCGAGGCCGATCAGGCCGGAGGCGACGGGATGCTCATCGACCAGGGTCACGGACAGGCCGAGCCGGGCCGCCTCGATCGCCGCCGCCACCCCCGCCGATCCTGCGCCGATGACGACCAGCTGGCTTTGGCCGGCCAGAGGAAACTCTTTGCCCGCGATGGAGGTGCGGTCGAAACCAGCGGCCATGAAGACGCCTCGCATGTGATCACAAGCCTATCCTGCTCCCGCCTTCGAGCCCTCGGCAACAGGGTTTTGGCGAGAAACCGGCGACGTCCCCGTCGTTCAAGGGACTCTCCGCGAACCGCCTTGCCCTGGTAATTGGGCGGGAGGTCGACGGTCAGGCGATCACAAACTTAGGCCCCGGCTATTTGCCGTAGCGATCCTCGAGCCAGGGATCGCCTTCATTATGGTATCCCCTCTGCTCCCAGAAGCCGGGGCGGTCGCGATCGACAAACTCGATGCGCTTCAGCCATTTCGCGCTCTTCCAGAAATAATATTTCGGCACGATCGCGCGCACCGGGCCGCCATGGTTGCGGGGGATCTGCTCCCCCTCCCATTTGTAGGCCAGCAGCACGTCGGGATCGGAGAAGTTGGCCAGAGTCAGGTTGGTGGTGTAGCCATCATAGCTGTGGAACACCACATGGTTGGCGGCCGGCTTCGGCTTCACGACGGAGAGAATATGCTGCGCCGATACCCCCTCCCAATGATTATCGAAGCGCGACCAGGCCGTGACGCAGTGAATGTCGGAGACGTCCTGGAACGGCGGCTGAGCCAGGAAATCCTGGAAGGTCCAGGTGATCGGGTTCTCGACCAGCCCGTCAATCGCGAGGCTCCATTCCCAGGGTTCGACCTTCGGCTGAATTCCGAGATCGAGCACCGGCCAGTTCTTCACTTCATGCTGGCCGGGCGGCAGACGGTCAACCCGGCGGTCGCCGGTCTTGCCGGTCAGCAGACGGCCGTCGTCAGCCCATTTTTTCTTGCTGTCGATCAGCTTCTGTTTGATCTGTCCCAACAGTCCGGTGTCTTTGTCGGTCATCCTGATGTCCCAGTAAACGCGGCGGCGTTATAGCACAGCGATAGGTATGATACTCACCCTGTTCCTCAAGGGGGTTGCGATTGGCGTCGCGATCGCCGCCCCGGTCGGACCGGTGGCCGTGTTGTGCATCAGGCGCACGCTGCTGCTTGGGCCGGCGGCGGGATTCGCGTCCGGCGCGGGCGCGGTGCTGGCGGACGCGATCTTCGGGGCGATCGCCGCCTTCGGGATCGCCGCCGTCTATGACCTGCTGATCTTCTATGAGGAGGAACTGCGGCTGGTCGGTGGGGCCTTCATGCTGATTCTGGGCGTGATCACCGCCCGCAGACCGCCGCCCAAGGCCGGCAGCACCGTGCATGGCAGCCTGACCAGCGCCTTTCTGACCGCCTTCGCGCTGATGATCACGAACCCGATCACGATCTTCGCGTTTCTGGGAATCTTCGCCGGCTTCGGGATCGTCAGCCAAACCCTCTCGATGGCTGACAGCCTGACCCTGCTGGGCGGCGTCGCCGTCGGCGCCGCAATCTGGTGGGTGGGATTGACGAGCGTCGCCGCCGCCTGCCGCAAGCGCTTCGATCTCGCCAGCCTGAGCTGGCTGAACCAGCTGTCCGGCGGCCTTCTGATCTTCTTTGGCGTGGTCGCGATGCTGTCGCTTTTGAAGTTTGATTAGTTCGTCCCACCTTCTGATCGAGCATTGGAGATGTGCATGATCACCCCAAGCTACGTTCAGACCCTCGCCCGCTATAATCATTGGCAGAACCAAAGCCTGTATCGGGCCGCAGCCGGGCTCAGCGAGAGCGAACGCCTGGCCGACGGCGGCGTCTTCTTCGGGTCGATCAACGCCACGCTCAGGCATATCCTGTGGGTCGATCAGCTCTGGCTCAGCCGCTTCACCGACGTTCCGGCGCCGGAGGGGAATCATGCCGAGTGGATCGCGCAGATGTCGAGTTTCTCAGACCTCTCCGCGACCCGTGACGCGCTCGACCAGAGGATTCTGGACTGGTCAAGGCAGGTGAGCCCGGATTGGCTCGCCGGTTCGCTCAGCTGGACCGCGCGCATGACCGGAGAAAAAAGAACGCAGAGCGCGGGCAAGCTGGTGGTTCACCTGTTCAACCATCAAACCCACCATCGCGGTCAGGTCCACGCGCTGCTGACCCGTTTCGGCGCCACGCCGGAAGACACCGATCTGACGCTGCTGCCGGATTGACAGAAGCGACGGAGGCGGCGATTTCCTGCGCCGCATCGCAGTCCTGGAGGAAACAACCGTATGACCAGCCCGACGCAGGAGCGGGTGGCGCGGCTCGGCATTTGGCGCGGGACCGTCACGCCGGAGCCGTTGAGCGGCGGCCTGAGCAACCAGAACTTCAAGGTGATCGATCGCGGCGAGGCCTTCGTCGTGCGCGTCACCGGCCCGGATCAACCGGTTCACGGCTTGCTGCGCGCGCATGAGATCGCGGCGAGCCGAGCGGCGCACGCCGCCGGGCTGGCGCCGGAGTTGGTCCATGCTGAAGACGGCCTGACCGTGCTGCGCTGGGTGGAGGGGGAGCCCCTGACCGAGGCGCGGCTGCGCGAGCCCGCGATGATCGATCGGATCGCGCCGCTGCTGCGTGATTGCCATGAACAGGTCGGCCTGCATGTCCGGGGCGCGGCCCCGTTCTTCTGGGTGTTCCACAGCCTGCGCTGCTATCTGGATGATTTGGCCGCCGTCGGTCAGTCGCCGCGCGATCTGGGCGACCTCGCCACGATCTCAGCCGAGCTGGAGCAGGCGACCGGGGCGATCGAGATCGGCTTCGCGCATAACGACATGATCCCCGGCAATTTCCTGGATGACGGCCAAAGACTGTGGCTGATCGATTGGGAGTACGCCGGCTACGGCTCGCCGCTGTTCGACGTAGCCGGCGTGGTGATCCATGGCGATCTGGACCGCGAGGGGCGCGAGCGGGTCTATCGGCGCTATTACGGCAAGGCGCCGGGGCCGCAGGCCAAGCGGCGCTATGCGGCGACGATCGCGGCGGCCGCCTTGAGGGAGGCGCTGTGGGCGCATGTCCAGGTCGCGCACAGCGCGCTGGCGCTGGATTACGCCGCCCACGCCAAGCTGTTCGACGATCGGTTCCGCGCCGCCTACGAGCGATTTCGCGCCGACGCCGACTGACCTAAGCTAGGGATCGCGGCGCCAGAGCTGCCAGTAGCCCTTCTGCCCGACATGGCGCCAGCCGTTCGCCCCCGGATCCTTGCCCAGATATTTCTCGACGTAATAGGGCCAGTCGCAGAACCAGCGCACGTCGTTCTCGCGCAGATAGTCCCACATGCGGGTCTGATAGGGGATGGCGGAGCGGTTGACCTTGCCGTCGGCGTTGACCACCCGGTCGCGGAAATACCCCAAGGTGCCGGCCTGCCCGGCGGCGACGGTGTCGGTGGGCGGCACCTGCTCGGCGATCAGCTCCAGCTGCTCCCAATAGACCGTCTCGAGATGCAGGGTCCAAGCCGATTGCGGCGCGACGGTGGAGGCGATGGCGGAAATGAAGGTGGGCACCGCCAGGAGCGGCAGACCGAAGCGCAGCCAGAGCCGCGCGCCCGGCCGGCGCTGCAAGGTCGCGACCAGCAGCAGCGACATCGCGACTGACGCCGGGATCGCGACCGGAAACAGGTAGCGGTAATAGAACCAATAGGCGATGAAGCTGAAGCCGTAATAGAGCGCCAGAAGCCCGAAGGCCGCGGCCATCAGCCCCGCGAACTCCAGGCTGCGCTGGGTCTGCGGCGCGAGCTGGGCCCAGTTCAACCGAGCCGGCAGCAGCTTCCTGGCCCACCAGACCGCGGCGATGAACACCGCGCCGCGCAGGATGCTGAGGGTGAGGCCATCGACCAGCACTTCCTCGCCCTTCCCGGTCCAAAGCGTCGGGAAGAAGCAGTTCGCCAGCGCCCAGAACACCCAGCGCAGACGGCGGTCATAAATTCCCCATTCCTGCTGAGCCGTGCCCGACGTCGGCATGAAGGAGCCGAACTCGAACCAGTTGAACGCCCACCAGGGCGAGGAGATCGCGACCGCCGAGGCCCCGATCACGAAAGCGCGGGCGAAGGCCTGGAGCGGCGCCTCCCGGATGCGGGAGAGGAAGACATAGCCGCAGACCACCGCCACGAAGAAGGCGGCGTCGATCCGGGTGAGAACCGTCAAGCCAAGCGCGCCGCCCAACAGGATCGCCCCGCCCGGCCGCTCGAACCGGCCGAGTTGCCACAGCCGCGCGATTCCCGCGTAGCAGAACAGCACGGCCCCGGTCTCCAGCCCGTTGAAATGATGCATGAAGGTGAGGAAACCGCCGCCATAGAGCAGCGCCGCGACCCAGAAGCGATGTCCCGCGGCCGTGGAGTTCCTGTCTGGCAAAGTGTCGCGCGCCAGCGTCCCGACCAGATAGATCGTGGCGACGAACAGCAGCCAGGAGACGATGACCGACAGCCGAAGCGCGGTCGCGTCGTCGCCGCCGATCCAGAACAGCCCCGCCTGAACGAAGGTGAAGAGCGGCTGGAATCCGTTCGTCGGCTGCACCCCGTCAATGGTGATTCCGACTCCGCGCGCGACGTTGCGGGCCACCGCCATGCTGTAGAAACTGTCCTCGGTGAAGGGCGTCGCCGGCATCTGCGCGGCCGGGCGGAAGGCCAGAAACAACGAGGCGGCGGTGACGGCGGCGAGGGCTGCTGCGATCCAACGGGTGAGACGATCGATGGCGGGGGGCATGGCTCGAGTCAGGACGGGAAGGGAGCGCCCTGTCTAGCGATCCTGGCTCGGTTTGGCGACTTAACCTTTGGAAAGGCGCGGGAGCGCTTGACCTGAGGGGCTGTTCGCATCAAGTGAAGGGCCAACAGAGTCTGACTTATGTTCGCCATGGCCAAGCTTCCCATCATCGTCGCCCCTGATCCCCGCCTGAAAACCAAGGCGAAGCCCGTCGGCCATGTCGACGAGTCCATCCGCACGCTGATGGCGGACATGCTCGAGACCATGTACGAGGCGCCCGGCATCGGCCTCGCCGCCCCGCAGGTCGGCGTGCTGAAGCGCGTGATCGTGGTCGACGTCAGCCCGAAGGACGGAGAACGGAACCCGCTGAAGATGGCGGATCCGGAATTCACCTGGATCTCCGACGACGACGCCAAGGTCGAGGAAGGCTGCCTGTCCCTGCCCGAGCATTACGCCGAG
>JBMLRS010000430.1:0-6126 GCA_049240905.1 Elsteraceae bacterium | reverse complement strand
AGAAAACCCAGAAAGTGATCGCCACCAACACCGTCTCGGCGATGCAGTCCGGCCTGTTCTGGGGCTATATCTCGATGATCGAAGGCATTGTCGCCCGGATGCGGGCGGAGACAGGAATTCATCTGCTGACTGTAGCAACTGGCGGATTAGCGCCTATGTTTGCAGATGCCACTGACGTGATTTCTCACACCGACGGCGATCTCACCTTGCGCGGCTTGATGTTGATTGACCGCATGAACACCGACCGGAGCCCATGATTTGGACGCATCAGCGTTAAACAGCGCCTTCTGGCGCCGCGGAGAACTATTGTTTTTGCCCCTCGGCGGCGCAGGGGAGATTGGGATGAACCTCAATCTCTATGGTTACAACGATCAGTGGCTGATGGTGGATCTGGGCGTGACCTTCGGCGCGAACGAGACGCCCGGCGTCGATGTCGTCATGCCTGATCCCGCCTTCATCGAGGCGCATCGCGACAAGCTGGTCGGGCTGGTGCTGACGCATGCGCATGAGGATCATGTCGGCGCGGTTCATCATCTCTGGCCGCGCTTGCGCTGCCCGGTCTGGGCGACGCCCTTCACCGCTTCGATCCTCAAGCGCAAGCTGGCCGAAGCCGGTCTGACCGGGCAGGTGCCGATCACTGTGGTCGATCTCTCCTCCCGCTTCATGGTCGGTGGGTTCGACATCGAGCTGATCACGCTGACCCATTCGATTCCTGAGCCGAACGCCCTGGCGATCCGCACGCCGGTCGGCACGATTTTGCATACCGGCGATTGGAAGTTCGATCCGGAGCCGCTGATCGGCGAGCCGTCGGACGAGGAGGCGCTGCGCCGCCTGGGCAAGGAAGGCGTGCTGGCGCTGATTGGCGACAGCACCAATGTGTTCCGTCCGGGCGAGGCGGGCTCCGAGGCGGACGTGCGCGCCGTGCTGATTGATCTGCTCAGCCGCTATCCGGAAAACCGGATCGCCGTCTCCTGCTTCGCCAGCAATGTCGCGCGGCTGGAGAGCATCGCCCTGGCGGCGGCGGCCAACGACCGCCAGGTGGCGCTGGTCGGCCGGTCGCTCCACCGGATGGTGGCGGCGGCCAAGGAGAACGGCTACCTGTCCGACATTTCTTTCATTGATGAAGAGCAGGTGGGCTATCTCCCCGCCGGCAAGACCGTGCTGATCTGCACCGGCAGCCAGGGCGAGCCGCGAGCGGCGCTGGGGCGCATCGCCGCCGACGATCACCCTCATGTCACGCTGGAGGAGGGTGACGTCGTCATCTTCTCCTCGCGCGTCATTCCCGGCAATGAGAAGGCGATCGGACACCTGCAGGACCGGTTGGTGCGCAGCGGCATGCGGCTCATCACCGATCAGGATGAGATGGTGCATGTCTCCGGACATCCCGCGCGCGACGAGCTGGCGCGCATGTACGCTCAAGTGCGGCCCCAGGTCGCAGTTCCCGTGCATGGGGAGCTTCGCCACTTAGTGGAGCACGCCCGGTTGGCGCGGTCCTGCCAGGTGCCGCAGGCGATCGTGGCGGAGAACGGGACCGTCGTGCGCTTGGGGCCCGGCGAGCCGATGATTCTGGACACGGTGCCGACCGGCCGGCTCGGCGTGGATGGCAACCGCCTGATCCGGATCGACGGCGCTCTAAGCCGGGACCGCACGCGGATCGCGGAGAACGGCTCGGTCGTGGCGACGGTGGTGTTGGATGGGAAGGGGAAAATGATGGCGTCGCCGCAAGTCACGCTCCATGGCCTCCTCGGCGGCGTGGCCGCCTCCAACGACGCGATGGAGGACCTCGCGGTCACGCTGGACGCGACGGTCGGCGCGTTGGACGCTTCGGCCCGGCGGGACGACGGCGCGGTCAAGAACGCCGCGATTCAGGCCTTGCGGCGCGTGACGAAGCAATCCTTCGGGCGGCGTCCTCTGGTCGACGTGCATGTCGTGAGGATCTAGGGATGGCGTCGCAACCGCTTGAGGCCAAGGCGCGCCGATCAAGCCGTCGCCGTACGGGCGCGGGCGGGGCGAGGAATCTGTTTCAAAAGGGCTGCGCGCGATGACGTGGGTCACCGGCATTGTTCTCTACATCATGATCTGGTGGACGGTGCTTTTCACCATGTTGCCGATCGGCGTGCGTGTTCCGCAGAATCCGGAGCCAGGGATCGCGACCAGCGCGCCGGAGCATCCGAACCTCTTGAAGAAGATCGTCTGGACCAGCCTCACCTCCGTGGTCGTCTGGCTTCTGATTTACGCCCTGATCCATTCCGGGCTGTTTTCGCTGGGAGAGTCGGGCCCGTCATCAAGCATCTACTGATCAATTAACGGTCAAAAACTCCCGCTGCGCCGGTCGTTATTTGGGCGTTCAGCTAATAAAATAGGCGATTGGCGGGAAAAGCGCAAAAAAAGAGGCAAGACGCGGTTCGCGACTTGCCCTTTCGCAAGGAAAGACCGATACTTTGTTTCGAGAGGGGTTTGATCCCATCTCGTCGCCAGATGGCGATTCCTCCCTAAACTCGGGCCGCGC
This sequence comes from Elsteraceae bacterium, assembly GCA_049240905.1. Taxonomy (GTDB): domain Bacteria; phylum Pseudomonadota; class Alphaproteobacteria; order Elsterales; family Elsteraceae; genus JBMLRS01. Next base: position 3,617 of record JBMLRS010000430.1, on the reverse strand, counting down.
TCTTGGAGCGCGGTTTTTTTTGTTGGATTATTGATAGCGAGCGGAGTGCGGGTCGTCACGCGAAATATTGCGCTTTTTGGGGCAGTTTGCGCAATTTTGCATCGCAACATGAATTTGCATTCTTCGCGTTAGGCCAAGCCAAAGCGCCGCTTTCGTGATAGATTCATGTCATGAAGCACCTCATCCTAACGCTGTTCTCGGCCTTCTGCGTCGTTTTGGCGCAGTCGGGCGTCCTTGCGCAGACCCGGACCCCAATCGAGGTGACACCGCTGGACGGCCGCGCCAAACCGACGATGATCGCGCCTGCGCCGCCTACTTCTTCATCAGGCCTTGGCGGCGGCGCCCCTACCTCGATGATCCGCCCTAACGCGCCCCCGGAGCGCGATCTGCTCCGCGGCTCGACGCCGAGCCTGCAGTCGGACGCGCAGGGCCGCGTGATCCTCACCCCGGAATACTGCGCCCAACTGCCGGAAGCGCAGACGGCGCCGGGCGTGGCGTATCAGGGCGGCATGGATGTTTATGGCCGCCCGGTCGCCTCGGCCGACCTGCCGGGCGGCAATGCGAACGCCGGGTCGCCCATCGGCACCAACATCCTGGTCGATCCCAGCCGTCGTCCTGGCGGCGGCCCGATCCCCGGTCAGCCTGGCCTGAGGCAAGAAAGCTACATTGGCACGGTCACCGTGGATCCGCAGGGCCGCGCGCTCATGAACGGGCGGCCGCTCGACGGCCCGCCGCCAGGTTCGATCGCGGCGCTTTGCGCTGAACTGACGCGCAAGCCCTAAAGCATAGCCGAAGCCAGGGCGGCGGCTCCGAACCCGGCGCCGAGAGCGAGCCATTCCTGACGCAGGGCGGCCATCACCGCCGCGGCGGCGACGCAGCCCGCGAGGTACGGCGCGCCGCCGTCCATGATCCCCGCCGCCACGAACGCGACCAGCATGTTGGACGGGGCGAGCTTCGCCAGACGCGCCATTTTGCCGTTGGGGTTGAAGGCGCTGGCGGTCAGATAACCGCCCACCCGCATCAGGTAGCTCACCGCGCCGATCGAGAAGATCGCGCCGAGCACGATCCAGTCAGGCATGGTCGCCCCGCAGCGCCGCGACCAAGGTTCCCGCCGCGCCGCCGATCAGCATCCCCCAGCCATGCCCGATCGTGCCAGCCACGGCCAGACCGACGCCCGCAGCCACCGTCCAGGGCGCGAGGCTACGCTTGCCGCGCCATTGCATCGGCAGCAGCGCCGCGATGAAGCCCAATGGCAGGAAGGCCGCGGCGACGGCCAGCGGGCCCTGCGGCGTGATTGGGATCGCGTAGCCCAGCGCCGTGCCGCCGATCCAGCCGATCGCCATCGGCGTGTTCAGCCCCAGCAGATAGGCGGCGTCGCGCCGGCCTTCCTCCGCCTCCACCGCCGTCATCATCCAGGCGGCGTCGCCGGTGATGTAGAGGATCGGCATCATCAGCCGGCGCTTCACGTCCGGGAACAGTTGGCGCAAATGCGCGCCCATCGCCAGATAGCGGGCGTTGGTGATCAGGGTCGCCAGCATCATCGCCGCGATCGGCGGGTTCGCCGCCCATAGGCCCAGGGTCACGGCCTGCGCCGTGCCGGAATAGACGATCAGGCTGAACAGCACCGCCGCGGCGAGGCCCAGATCCAGCCCGCGATAGGCCACGCCCATCGCGAAGCCGCCAACGCCCGTGCCGATCATAAGGGGGAGGGCCGCGATGAAGCCGCGCCGGAACCCCGCCGCGGTGAACGGCGAGGCCGGGGAGTTGATTTGAGTCATCGCGGAATCATCGGTGGGGCGATCAGGGAGGTCAAGCGTCGCCACAATTTCAGCCAAAGAGTGATGCTCACTGAGGACGAGGCTGCTAAGAGATCAGCCTTCTTGTGATTCCAATCGGATCGGCCCTCATGCGCCTCACGCAATATTTCCTGCCCACCTCTCGCGACAATCCGTCAGAAGCCCAGATCGTCTCGCATCGCCTGATGCTGCGCGCCGGCATGGTGCGCCAGAGCAGCGCCGGCATCTATTCCTGGCTGCCGCTCGGCTTCAACGTGCTGCAGAAGGTCGAACAGATCGTGCGGGAGGAGCAGAACCGCGCGGGCGTCGTGGAGATGCTGATGCCAACGATCCAGCCGGCAGAGCTGTGGCGCGAAAGCGGCCGCTACGAGGACTATGGCAAGGAGATGCTGCGGATTAAGGACCGTCACGAGCGCGACCTGCTGTTTGGTCCGACCAATGAGGAGATGATCACCGAGATCGTGCGCGCCAGCGTGAAATCCTACCGCGCGCTGCCGCTCAACCTCTACCACATCCAATGGAAGTTCCGGGACGAGGTCCGCCCGCGCTTCGGCGTGATGCGCGGCCGCGAGTTCCTGATGAAGGACGCCTATTCCTTCGATATCGACGAAGCGGCGGCCCGGCGCAGCTACAACAAGCAGTTCCTGGCCTATCTGCGCACCTACGCCCGCATGGGTCTGCGCGCGATTCCGATGAAGGCGGACACCGGCCCGATCGGCGGCGATCTCAGCCATGAATTCATCATCCTGGCCGACACCGGCGAGTCGGAGGTGTTCTATCACAAGGATTGGGACGCGCTCGACGTGCTGACGTCCGATCTCACCCAAGGCGACGATCTCCAGCCCTTCGTCGACTACACCACCGGCATCTACGCCGCGACCGACGAGAAGCATGATCCCAGCGCCTGCCCGCCGGATCAGCTGCGCAGCGCGCGCGGCATCGAGGTCGGCCATATCTTCTATTTCGGCACGAAATACTCCAAGCCGATGGGCGCGGTCGTCGCCGGTCCGGACGGGACTTCGGCCCCGATCCACATGGGCAGCTACGGCGTCGGCGTCAGCCGCCTGGTCGGCGCGATCATCGAAGCCAGCCATGACGAGAACGGCATCATCTGGCCGGACGCGGTGGCCCCGTTCCGCGTGGGGATCGCGAACCTGAAACAGGGCGACTCCGCTTGCGACGCCGCCTGCGAGGGTCTCTACGGCAAGCTGATGAACGCGGGCGTTGAGACGCTCTATGACGACCGCTCCGATCGCGCCGGCGTCAAATTCGCGGATCTGGATCTGATCGGCCTGCCCTGGCAGATCGCGATCGGCCCGCGCGGCGCGGCGGCCGGCATGGTCGAAGTGAAGAACCGGCGGACCGGCGAGAAGCTGGAGCTGACCGCCGAGGCCGCGCTCGCGCGCGTCACGGCGTAGCCTTGGCTTTCTCCGCCGTCGAACGGCTGATCGCGTTCCGTTATCTGCGGGCGCGGCGGCAGGAGGGGTTCGTCTCCGTGATCACCGCCTTCTCCTTGGCGGGGATCGCGCTGGGCGTGGCGACGCTGATCATCGTGATGGCGGTGATGAACGGCTTCCGGGCGGAGTTGCTGGGCCGGATCATCGGCCTGAACGGGCATGTCACGATCTACGCTTCGGCGGGGCAGACCTTGCCGAATTTCGACGCGATGGTCGCCAAGATCCGGCAGTTTCCGGACGTGAAGATGGTTGCGCCCCTGGTTGAGGGGCAAGTGATGGCGACCGCCAACGGCGCGGCCGGCGGCGCGCTGGTGCGCGGCATGCGGCGGGAGGATTTCGCGGCCCGCCCGCTGCTGGCCGGCAA
>JBMLRS010000429.1:0-8640 GCA_049240905.1 Elsteraceae bacterium | reverse complement strand
CATGATGCCGAAGGTGTAGGCCCCGACCTGGGTCACGACGATGAAGGCGTCGGCGCTGTCGCTCTGCTCCTTCTCGGTGTCGAGTTGGAGCAGCCGCTCCAGATTGACCAGCGGCAGCAGGCGGTTGCGCAGGCGCAGAACTGGCGTGCCATGCACCCGCTCGATCCGATGCTCGGAGTTGGCGGAGGCGCGAACCAGCTCGACCACGCTGATCTGCGGAATGGCGAAACGCTCGCCTGAGCTCTCGACGATCAGCGCCGAGACGATCGCCAGGGTCAGCGGGATCTTGATCACGAAGGTGGAGCCGCGGCCCAGCTTCGACTTCATTTCGATCGTGCCGCCGATCTTCTCGATGTTCGTGCGCACGACGTCCATGCCGACGCCGCGGCCGGAGACCGAGGTGACCTTCGCGGCGGTTGAGAAGCCCGCCTTGAAGATGAACTGGTGGATCTGCTGATCGGACATCTGATCAAGATCGGCCTCGCTCGCCAATCCGCTCGCGAGCACCTTCTCCTTGATCTTGTTGATGTCGAGGCCGCGGCCGTCGTCGGCGATCTCGATGATGATATGCCCGCCTTCGTGATAGGCGTTGAGCGTGATCCGGCCGGTCTCGGACTTGCCGGCGGCGGCGCGGATCTCCGGGGTCTCGACGCCGTGATCCGCCGAATTGCGGACCATATGGGTCAAGGGGTCCTTGATCAGCTCCAAAACCTGGCGATCGAGTTCGGTGTCCGCGCCGATCATCTGCAGCTCGATCTTCTTGTGCAATTCGATCGAAAGGTCGCGGACCAGACGCGGCAGCTTGGCCCAGGCGTTGCCGATGGGCTGCATGCGCGTCTTCATCACGCCTTCCTGCAGCTCCGACGTCACATGCGACAGACGCTGCAACGGCACCGTGAATTCGCTGTCCTTATGGCGGCGCACGATCTGAAGGAGTTGGTTGCGCGTCAGCACCAGCTCGGAAACCATCGTCATCAGGTTTTCCAGCAGCTCGACCGAGACGCGGATCGTCTGGTTGGCGGAGGCCAGCTCCTTCGCCTCTCCCGCGGGCAGGCCGGAATGATCGTCGCCGCCGGGAGGGGGGGCCTTGGCGGCGGCGGGCTTGGGCGGCTCAGGCGGCGGGGTCTCGATGCGCGCCGGCGGCGCGGCCTGTTCGACGATGATCACTTCCGACGCCTGGGGCGGCGGAGGCGGCGGAGGAGCGGCGGCCACCGGCGGCGGCGGGGGAGCGGCGACAGGCGCCGGCGGCGCGGCGGGGGCCGCGACCTCGCCGGAGTCCCGACCTTCCGCGATGGCGTTCAGGCGGTCGATCAGCTCGGCGTCGTCGCCGTCGGGTTCCTTCTCCGTGCGCTCAAGCTCCGAGAGAATGCCCTTGATGCGGTCCAGAGACTGCAGGATGACGGAGACGATGCCGGGGGTGACGAGCAGTTCGCCGTCGCGCACCCGCCCCAGCACGTTCTCGGACGCGTGCGCGACGCGCTCTAGCCGGGGCAGGCCAAGGAAGCCGCAAGTGCCCTTGATGGTGTGGACCAGCCGGAAGATGCTTTTCAACAGCTCCGGATTGTTCGGATTTTGCTCCAAACGGACCAGTTCGACGTCCAGCGTCGACAGATTCTCTGAAGTTTCGGTCAGAAACTCGCTTAAAAGGTCGTCCATTCGTGGAGTCCTCGCCCTTCGCCATCCATCTCGCGAGGAGCGAACCGAGCGTGTTCTACGCCCCTACGATCCTCGCTCCCCTATATGCACGCTCACGCGACGAAAATCACGTTCCCGTATTCGTTAGGCTAGATTTTCCGATCGTAACGATCAATCGCTCGCCCTCGGCCGCCTTCTCCACCCTGACGGCCAGACGGCGACCGAGCTGGGCCGCCAGCCTACAAGCCATATATGCCGCGATGCTGCGATTATTGGGCGTCCCTGGCCCGCCCTCCAGCAGGTCGATCAATCCCTCTTCCATGCGCAGCGTCGGCCCGGCGGCGGTCACACGCCAGAGATCCTCGCCCGGCGTTTGCTCGACGCTGATCTCGCCCTGCTTCGGCAGACAGTCCGCCGCCGTCATCACCAAGACCGGCAGCAGCGAGGAGAAGCCGGCGGGTCCCTCGATCTCAGGAAAACTGAGGCGCAGCAAAGGCCGCGCAAGCAGATATTTTCGCGCGGCCTCGCTGGCGGCGGAGAGGGAGGCAGAGCGCGCGGGATCGCCGCGGCCAAAGGCGAACCCTAGCAAGCGCAGCCGAGCGAGCAGGCTCTCGGCGCTGTAGGTCAGCAGATCGGCGACCGCCGGATCCAATGCTCCGGTCTCAACCGCCATCTCCACGCCATTGGCCAAGGCGCCGGCGGGTCCGGACAGGTCATGCAGCGCGCGGCCGACCAGAAGCTGGACCAAGGCCAGAGGGATCAGGCTATGATCAGCGCCGCCTTCTTCGTCACTGAGCGCCCCGGACATGGTGGAAATAGCCCCTTCGCAACGCGTCGCTTTCGTCCCCGGCGACTTTCTCCGCCATCCACAGCATCCCGAATGGGGCGTTGGTCAAGTTCAAAGCGTGACCGGCGCGCGAATCATCGCGAATTTCGAGCATTGCGGAAAACTGTTGTTGGACGGATCGACCGTCACGCTTCATCGCGTCGCGCTGGGGGACGGCGAATAGCCGGATCAGTCGCGCTGCTGAGACGCCGAAGAGACGGAGACCGGCGGCTTGCGATAGCGGTCAAGATCGACCACCGACGACGGATCGGCCGGCCGCTCCGCACGGTCGGGCGCACGCTCGGGCGGGCGGTTTGCGTTGGCGTGGAGGAAGGCCTCCAGGTCGCTGGGGCTGACGCGCCAGTCGCGGCCAGCCTTGATCGCTCGCAATTGACCCGTGCGGATCCATTCGCCGACGGTCCGGGGGGCCACTTTCAACCTGGTCGCGACTTCGGTTGTGGTGAAAAACGCGATATGCGACATGGCGATCAACTCGCTGAACAACTTCACCAGAGAGTGTGGGTCCATTTTTGCTGCATTGCAACAAACAAGTTTGCATATGCGAGAAGGTCGCAGGCCCAGGCGCGCCGCATCTGCCGGCTTTGCGCGAACGCTCAATCCGCCTATATGTGAGCGAGTTGTCATAACTTGACCGGACCGATCGGCGCGATCGTCCGGCGCGGGAGTCTTGATGTGATCGACCCGTTCGGTCGCGGAATCAGTTATCTGCGCGTCTCAGTGACGGACCGCTGCGATTTCCGCTGCGTTTATTGCATGGCGGAGGACATGACCTTCCTTCCGAAGGCGGAAATCCTATCCCTGGAGGAGTTGGACCGCCTGTGCGGGCGCTTCATCCATCTCGGCGTCCGCAAACTGCGCTTGACCGGCGGCGAACCGCTGGTCCGGCGCAATGTGATGTCGCTTTTCGAAAGCCTCGGCCGGCACGTCGCCAGCGGCGCGCTGGAGGAGCTGACCCTCACCACCAACGGCAGCCAACTGGCCAAGCACGCCGAGGGGCTGCGCAAGGCCGGCGTGCGCCGGATCAACGTGTCGATCGACAGCCTGGATCCCGACACCTTCACCGCGATGACCCGCTGGGGCAAGCTGGAGCCGGTGCTGGACGGCGTGTTCGCCGCGAAGGCCGCGGGTCTTTCGGTCAAGATCAACACGGTCGCCATGAAGGGCGTGAACGACAAGGAGTTCGACCGCCTGATTTCCTGGTGCGGCGAGCATGGCTTCGACCTGACTTTCATCGAAGTCATGCCGATGGGCGAGATCGGCGATCAGCGCCTTGACCAGTATCTGCCGCTCAGCCTGGTGCGCGCGCAGCTCGCCAAAACCTGGACTCTGACCGAGAGCAGCCATCGCACCGGCGGTCCCGCGCGCTACTACTCGGTCGCGGTGACCGGCGGCCGCCTCGGCTTCATCACGCCGCTGACCCATAATTTCTGCGAAAGCTGCAATCGGGTCCGACTGACCTGCACGGGCACTCTCTACATGTGCCTCGGCCAGGAGGACGCGGCTGATCTGCGGGCCCCGCTGCGCGCCTCCTCCTCCGACGCGCTGCTCGACCAAGCCATCCGCGACGCCATCGCGCGCAAGCCGAAGGGCCATGATTTCGTGATCGATCGACGGAACAACGGTCCCGCCGTGTCCCGCCACATGAGCGTGACCGGCGGGTGAACAGCCTGACGCGCAGCGCGCCGCCCAGCCGTTGGGCCTCAAGCGGCGCCCCAAAGCGCATCGCTTTCACCGGCAGCGAGACCGCGCTGGCGCAGGAGACAGTCGCCAGTCTCTCGAAACGTTGGGGCTCATCCCCGATGGAGGACGCCGAAGTGGTGGTCGCGGTGGGCGGCGACGGCTTTCTGCTGCACACGCTGCACCAGTCCCTGCCCTACGGCTTGCCCGTCTATGGCGTCAATCGCGGCTCGGTCGGGTTTCTGTTGAACGACTATGACGAAGCCGGCTTGGCGGACCGTCTGGCCAAGGCCGTGGAGGTCTCGCTCCATCCGCTGCGCATGCGCGCGCGCTCCTTGAGCGGCGAGATGGTCGAGGCACTGGCGATCAACGAAGTCGCCCTCCTCCGGGAGACCCGCCAGGCCGCGAAGGTGCGCATCAGCATCAACGAAGTGGTGCGGATGGAGGAGTTGATTTGCGACGGCGTGTTGGTCGCGACCCCCGCTGGATCGACCGCCTATAATCTCTCGGCGCATGGGCCGATCATTCCGCTGGACGCTGGCGTGATGGCCTTGACCCCGATCAGCGCCTTCCGTCCGCGGCGCTGGCGCGGCGCTTTGTTGCCCCATGAGGCGACGGTGCGGTTCGAAGTGCTGGAGGCGGAGAAGCGGCCGGTCAGCGCGGTCGCCGACTCAACCGAAGTGCGCGACGTGCTGGACGTCGAGGTCGCGGAAGCCCGCGACACGAAGATCATTCTGCTGTTCGATCCCGAACGCAATCTCGAAGAACGCATCCTGCAAGAGCAGTTCGCGCCTTAGAGCGTTATCAGCTTAGCGTGACTCGCGAAACGCCGAAAACGCGCTATTTCTCATAAGGTTCCGAGCAAGATCAGCTTTCTTCGAAGCCGATCTTGATCAGCACTTCGTGAAGAACAGCGGGAGCGTTGGACGCCAAAAAAAGTCTCAAGCTCAGCCCTGATTGGGAAACCAAGCGGACAGACGGCTCGGCATCACGCCCATGACCGCGCGGCGGATCGGCCGCCATCCAGCGCTGAGGGTCAGGATCACGGCGCCGAGCACCAAGGTGGAGAAGGCGACCGTGGCGCTTTCCGCCAAGCCGCCAGCCCGCGCCAGATAGCCGATCGCGACGCCGGTGTAGATCAGGCTGGAGACCAGAATGGCGCGACGATCGGCTGCAAGCGCGAGAATGGCGAGAAAGACGAAGAGAATGATGGTCACGGTGGGGTTGGGATCGTCCGCCAGCGCGCCGGAATAGAACATCACGGGATGAACGATCAGCGGACCGGCCAGGAGATGTAGCCAGAAGGCGATGTCGGTCTTGCGCGTGAGGCGTTCCGGGTCTTCGCGATCCAGCCGCAGCGCGATCGTGAACAGAATCACGCCGCAGATCGCCAGCAACATCGGGATGATCCCCGGCGCATGATCCGGCGTGACCGCGAAAATCACGCCCACGATCATCGCCACCAGCGCGCCTGCGCCCGCAGCCGGCGTGATCGGCACGCGGAAGCGCCGATAATGCGCCCAGGCCGAGATCGCGGCGGCCGGCCCGGCGAGGATCGACGCGTCGCTCAACTCCTTGAAGGCGCTGACCATGCTCAATGCGCCGACGACGGCCATGAACACCCCGCCGACGAAGCCGACCAGCAACAAGATGCTGGGCAGCGCCATCCGGCGTCGGCGCGTGAAGAACTCCGCCAGGAGCCAGGACCCGACGGCCACGCCGCCCGCCGTCGCGGCGCCGCCGACGTCCGACAGGAAATAGCCGAAAGCGCCCAGGAACAGGAGCAGGCCGATTGCGACGAAGATGTCGCTGAAGCCGCTGACGAAGCGCAGGCGCTCTTCATCGATTGGCGGCGGGTCAATCGCCTCTCTCGCGCGCTCCAGGGCGCGCAGGCTGTCGGCTTGCGCGGCGGTCAGCAGGTTCCGCGCGACCGCCGCCTCGAGCGTGTCATTCGAGATCATGGCCGGGTTATCTCAGATCCGGCCTGACATAGCGAGGCTGAGCCGCCGCGTTGGGCGGCTCGACCATCCCGGTCCGTCGGAGAAAACGCCCCAGAAGCCAGGCTACGCCGTCAACTATGGCTTCAGAATCAAGCCCCTCGCCGCAAGATTCCGCATCAGCGCGCCGACCCCGAAGACCCACGGCGCGACCTGATCGCAATGGCCGACGCGGTTGACCAAGGCCCCGAGCTTCGGAGTCGAGACCGTGACGACGTCGCCCACATGGTGCGTGAAGCCTTTTCCGGGTTCGCCGCGGTCCGCGGTCGGCGCGAACATCGTGCCGAGATACAGCATGAAGCCGTCCGGATATTGATGGTGTTTGCCGATGGTCTGCCCGACCAGATCCAGCGGGTCGCGGCTGATTTTGGACATGGAGCTGCCGCCGGCGACCTTGAAGCCGTCGTCGCCGACGACCGTCAGGTCGATATGGGCCTGACGAACGTCGTCGATCGAGAATTTCTCGTCGAACAGCCGAACGGCGGGTCCGATGGCGCAAGAGGCGTTATTGTCCTTCGCCTTGCCCAGCAGCAGGCCGGAGCGCCCCTCGACGTCGCGGAGATTGACGTCGTTGCCGAGCGACGCGCCGACCGTCTTGCCCGCCGCGTTCACCGCCAGCACGATCTCCGGCTCAGGATTGTTCCAGGTGGAGGCGGGGTGAACGCCGATATCCGCCCCCAGACCCACCGCCGACATCGGTTGGGATTTGGTGAAGATCTCAGCGTCCGGCCCGATGCCCACTTCCAGATATTGCGACCAGGCCCCCCGCTTGATCAGCGCCTCCTTCAGCTTCATCGCGGAGTCTGAGCCCGGCTTCACGGTCGACAGATCCGCGCCGATCGCCTCGCCCAGAGTCTGACGCAGACGGTCGGCGGCCGCGCGGTCGCCGCGCGCCTGCTCTTCGACCACGCGCTCCAGCAGGCTGGCGACGAAGGTGACGCCGCTCGCCTTCAAGGCCGCCAGATCGCAGGGCGCCAGCAACCAGGGAAGCCCAGGCTTGCGCTGGTCCGCCGCGCTGTTCTTCACAATCGCGTCGGTCTCGCCCAATTTGGGGCCGCCGGCGCGCGCGATCGCGACCGGGTCCGCCATATTGAAGAGGTCGGAGAGCGTCGGCGCCTTGGCGGTCAGGTCATAGACCCCGTCGGGGCGGATCGAGACGACGCAGGGGCCGTCCTTGGTCTCGACGCGGCCAACCAGCGTGGCGTCGGAGAAATCGGCGGGCAGACAAGCCGCGGGATCGAGCTGCATGGGGGTTTCCTCAAAGATTATTGGATGGCGGGCGGCTTCCCGCGCCGAGCGAGAGCCCGGCGCGGGGCGAACGCGCTACCCCATCGTGTAGGCGGTCTTCACCGAGGTGTAGAACTCGACCGCGTAGCGGCCCTGCTCGCGGCTGCCGTAGCTGGAGCCCTTCCGGCCGCCGAACGGCACATGATAGTCGACGCCGGCGGTCGGCAGATTGACCATCACCATCCCGGCCTGAGCGTTGCGCTTGAAATGCTGCGCCTTGCTCAGCGAGGTGGTGCAGATGCCCGCCGACAGGCCGAAGGCCGTGTCGTTGGCGACGGCGAGGGCTTCATCGTAATCCTTCACGCGGATCACGCTGGCGACCGGGCCGAAGATTTCCTCCCGGTTGATGCGCATGGCGTTGTTGGTTTCCGTGAACAGAGCCGGCGACAGGAAGAAGCCTTCGTTGGCGCGGTTCAGCCGCTCGCCGCCCCAGGCCAGCTTGGCCCCTTCGCGCACGCCGATGTCGATGTAGGACATGTCGACGTCCAGCTGCTTCTGGTCGACCACAGGACCGATGTCGATCCCCGCCTCCAGCGCGTCGCCGACCTTCAGGGACTTCATCTTCTCAGTCATGGCGTTCACGAAAGCGTCGTGAATCCCGTCGGTCACGATGAAGCGCGAGGAGGCGGTGCAGCGCTGCCCGGTGGAGAAGAAGGCGCCGTTGACCGCCGCGCCCACCGCGACGTTCAGATCGGCGTCGTCGAGCACGACCATCGGGTTCTTGCCGCCCATCTCCAGCTGCACCTTGGCCAGGCGGCTGGCGCAGATCGCCGCGACATGCTTGCCGGTCTCGACCGAGCCGGTGAAGGACACGGCGTCGACGTCGGGATGATTCAGCATCGCCTCGCCCACCACCGAGCCGCGGCCCATCACCAGATTGAACACGCCCGCCGGCACGCCCGCGCGGATGATGATGTCCGCCAGCGCCCAGGCGCTGCCCGGAACCAGATCGGCTGGCTTGAACACCACGCAGTTTCCATACGCCAGGGCCGGAGCGATCTTCCAGGCCGGGATCGCGATCGGGAAGTTCCAGGGGGTGATCAGCCCGATCACGCCGACCGGCTCGCGCGTGATCTCGATGTCCACGCCGGGACGGATCGAGGCGATCTTCTCGCCGGGGGTGCGCACCGTTTTGTTCCGGTATTGGGAAACCCTGCCCTACGACACGTTTTCGCCGCACCAAGACCTGATATCGGA
>JBMLRS010000428.1:2863-10581 GCA_049240905.1 Elsteraceae bacterium | reverse complement strand
CAGGCGGCGGCGGGGCGGCCATCGCCATTGGTTGAGCGCCTCGGTCGATCTTGGGCTGCGGGGCCGACTGCAACTGAACCGGCAGTTCCGCCCGATCAGCGTAATAGGACTGATAGAGCGCCTGACGGTATGTCGCGGGGTTTCCGGAGGTCAGCGCCAGGGTGACGTCGGTCCAATCGCCGCCGGTCATGTTCTCCAGCACCGCCCAGCCTTGAAGCTGCGCCTTGTCGCCGGACGCCGGCAGCAGCAGGCGGTAGCTCGGCTTCCACAACGGCGCGGCGATGACGTAGGAGAGGCTGACCTCACGCTCGCCTCTTCCGCTCAAAACGATCTCCGCCACCCGTCGTTCGCGCGCCCGATGCCGGAGAGAGGCGGAGAGCGCGCGTTCGACCTGCGCGCGCAAGGCAGGATCCACGAACGCGATCTGCGACGCCTCCTCCAGGATCACGCTGTCCATGCCTTGAGGGGTGAGCAGCGTCAGGCGGTTGCGCTGCCGAGACTGGCCATTGCCAAGCTGTTCCATCTCCTCGGCCACGCCGAAGATCTTGCCGGAAAGGGATCGGGCGCCGCCGACCGTCACTTCCGCGCCGCGCAGCGCCGCCAGCAGGTTCGCCGGCCTCTCAAGATCCGCCGGATCAAACGGCAGATTTCGAAATTCCTGAGCGAAAGGCTCCTGACCCGGCAAACGCACCGAGCGTGGCGGGCCGGCCGGATCCTGGATGACCAGCGTCTTCAGCAGATCGTCGACTGACTCAAGCGGGATCGGCAGAGACAAGGTCAGGGGACCGCTGACCGGCCCCGCGCGCTCGATGTCGGCAAGCCCTGCGGTGGACAAAGTGACGCGCTTGATCGGAGGCGCCTCGGCGGCTTGCGCCGTCCCCGTCAGAAATACGACGACGGCGAGGGAGAGGCTTGTGGAGAGGCGGAACGGCATGGCGTCGTCCTTGACGATTGAGCGCGAAAGCAGGCTCAGAATTCTGTGGCGGAAATGCGGGAATGGCCGCAGTTTTGCAAACTTCATATTTCTCATCGTGGAGCGAATTTAAGCCATGCCCGAAGGTTTTAATCCGGCGGTCTTGCCGTCCACCCCAATCGCCAATCCCGAGGCAGGCGTGGCCTTCGTGGACGGCCAGTTCATCCCGGCGGGGGACGCGACCATCTCCGTGTTCGATTTTGGCTTCACCCGTTCCGACGTCACCTATGACGTGGTGCATGTGTTTGATCACAAGTTCTTTCGCTTGAACCATCATCTTGATCGGTTTGAGGCCTCGATGGCTTCGCTGCGCTTCAAGATCCCGTACGACCGGGAGGGGATCCGCGCGATCGTCAAGGAATGCGTGCGCCGCACGGGCCTCAAGGACGCCTGGGTCGGCTTGGTCTGCACACGCGGCCGCCCGCCGAAGAACAGCCGCGACCCCCGCACTTGCGAAAACCGTTTCATCGCCTACGCCGTCCCGCCGGTGTGGATCGCGGATCTTGAGAAGCAGAAGACCGGCCTGAACGTGGTCATCGCCAGCACCATCCGCATTCCCGCCGAATCGGTGGACCCAAAGGTGAAGAACTATCATTGGCTCGACATGGTGCGTGGGCTCTACGAGGGCTACGACCGCGGCGCCGACACCGTCGTGCTGTTGGATTTCGACGGCAACATGACCGAAGGGCCAGGCTTCAACGCGTTCGCGGTGCGTGACGGCAAGGTGCTGACTCCCGATTTCGGGATGCTGGAGGGCATCACACGCCAGACCGTGATCGATCTTTGCGCCAAACTCGGGATTCCCTGCGAAGTCCGGAAGGTCTCCGCCGAGGAGTTCCGTGAGGCGGACGAGGTGTTCATCACGTCCACCTCCGGCGGCGTGATGCCCGTGACCCGGTTCGAGGGGCGCATCCTAGGGAACGGCGCGCCCGGGCCGGTCACGTCCCGATTGAAAGAGACCTATTGGTCTTGGCACAACGAGGCCGCCGAAACCGAGCCCGTAAACGGTTGAGCATAAGAGCAGGGAGAACAGATCGATGAAGCTTTCTTGGAAAACGGCGGTCGCCGCAGGCCTCTTCGCCGTCGGCGCGTTGGCGGCGACGCCCGCTTCGGCGCAGAAGACGCTCAAAGTTGTGATGCATTCGGACGTGAAGATCGTCGACCCGATCTGGACCACGGCCTACATCACCCGAAATCATGGCTACATGATCTATGACGTGCTGTTGGCCACCGACGCCAATGGCGCGATCCAGCCGCAGATGCTGGATAACTACAAGGTCAGCCCGGATGGCCTGAGCTACACCTTCACGCTGCGGGACGGATTGACTTGGCATGACGGCAAACCCGTCACGTCCGAGGATTGCATCGCTTCGATCAGGCGCTGGGCGGCCAAGGACGCGACCGGGCAGAAGATGATGAGCTTCGCCGAGAGCCTCACGGCGACGGACGACAAGACCTTCGTTCTCAAACTCAAGGAACCGACTGGCTTGGTCCTGAGCGGTCTGGGCAAGCCCTCTTCGAACGTGCCGTTCATGATGCCGAAGCGCGTCGCGGAGACCGATCCGAACACCCAGATCTCGGAATTCGTCGGGTCGGGTCCCTTCGTTTTCAAAACCGACGAATGGAAGCCGGGCGATAAGGCGGTTTATGTGAAGAACGCCGCCTACAAGCCGCGTTCAGAGCCCGCCTCCGGCCTCGCCGGCGGCAAGGTGGTCAAGGTCGACCGCGTCGAATGGCTGGCGATCAGCGACCATCAGCAGGCGGTCAACGCGCTCCTGGCCGGCGAGGTCGATTACCTCGAAGCCCCGACGCATGACTTGCTGCCGCTCTTGAAGGCTGACAAGTCGATCAACCTGATCACTTGGAACCCTCTCGGCAACCAGTACACCTTCCGACCCAATCATCTGCACAAGCCGTTCGACAACCCAAAGATCCGCCAGGCTCTGCTCTACGCCTTCAATCAGGAGGATTTCCTGCAGGCGGTCATCGGCAATCCCGAATACTATAAAGTCTGCAAGGCGATGTTCATCTGCGGCACGCCGCTCGAATCGAGCAAGGGCATGGATGGGCTTCTCGAATCGAACTTCGTGAAGGCGCGGGCGTTGCTTCAGGAAGCCGGGTACGACGGCACCCCCGTGGTCTTGATGCACTCCACCGATCTGGCCGTGCTGACCAACCTCGCTCCGGTCGCCAAGTCCCTGATGGAGAAGGCCGGCTTCAAGGTGGAGATGCAGTCGATGGACTGGCAGACCGTCGTCGCCCGTCGGGCGAAGAAGGATCCGCCCGCCGCCGGCGGTTGGAACGCCTTCCTGACCTCCTGGGTCGCGGCCGACATCCTGAACCCGGTGATGGCCGCCTATTTCAACTCCGCCTGCGACAGGGCTCTGTTCGGCTGGCCCTGCGACCCCGAGATGGAGAAGTTGCGCGATGACTTCGCGCGGGCGACCGACCCTGCGAAGCAGAAACAGTTGGCTGAGGCCGTGCAGGTGCGCGCCACCCAGAACGTTTCGCATATCGCGCTCGGCCAGTGGTATCAGCCGGGCGCGGCGCGCAGGGGAATTTCCGGGATTCTGACCGCTCCGGCGCCAGTGTTCTGGAACGTCGAAAAGAACTGAGGGGACGCCGACGTTTTGACCTCTTCCCCGCCCGGAACTCTTTCGAGTTTCCGGGCGGGGAAGGCTCTTCGCGTTGAGCGCATGGACCTGACATGATCGCTTACATGCTGCGCCGACTGGCTGCGACGATCCCCGTGATGCTGGTTGTCGCGATCATGGTGTTTTTGATGCTGCGGCTCACGCCCGGGGATCCGGCGGCGATCATCGCCGGCGACAACGCCAACTCGGAGCAGGTGGCCTTGATCAGGGAGAAGCTGGGGTTGGATCGGCCGATCGTCGAACAGTTCCTGGTTTGGATCGGGCACGCGATGGTCGGCGATTTCGGCGAAAGCTTCTTCTTCAAGAAGACGGTCGCCCAACTGATCCTGGATCGCATCGAGCCGACCCTGGCGTTGTCGGTGGTGACGATCATCCTGGCTGCGTCAATCGCCATTCCGCTTGGGGTGCTGGCCGCCTACAAGCGCGGCAGCCTGATCGATCGGCTCGTCATGGGCTTCTCTGTGATGGGCTTTTCCGTGCCGGTGTTCGTGACCGGATACGCTTTGATCTACTTGTTCGCGATCCAACTCAACTGGCTTCCGGTTCAGGGCTATCAGCGGCTGGCGCTTGGTTTCAGCGGCTTCATCGAGCGGTTGATGCTGCCGGCCATCACGCTGAGCGTGATTTATGTGGCGCTGATCGCGCGGATGACCCGCACCAGCATGCTTGAGGTGCTTGGGGAGGACTATATCCGCACGGCCCGGGCCAAGGGGCAGGTTGAGCGGAAGGTTCTGTTCCGCCACGCTCTGCGCAACGCCGCCGTGCCGATCGTGACGGTGGTGGGGCTTGGCGTCGCGCTTCTGATTGGCGGGGTCGTGGTGACGGAGTCGGTTTACTCAATCCCGGGCCTCGGCCGCTTGACCGTGGACGCGGTGCTGGCCCGTGACTACCCGACGATCCAGGCGGTCATTCTCCTGTTTTCGTTCGTTTATGTGCTGATCAACCTCGCCGTTGACATGACCTACACCCTGTTTGACCCGAGGATCCGCTATTGACCGACCTCGCGATCGAGCCGGCGGCGCCGAGCGGGCGTCCGTCCGCCTGGACCAAGATACGCCGCAGCCCCGCCGTCCTGATCGGCGGCTTCGTGATGCTGCTGATGATGGCGATCGGGCTGGCGGCCCCGTTGCTCGGCACGATCGATCCCAGCGCGATCAACCCGGCCTTCCGCAACAAGCCGCCCGGCGCCGAGCGCATGATCCGCAATGAGGACGGCACCCGCACGCCCTTCGTTCATCGCCTTGGCACCGATAGTCTCGGGCGCGACATCTACAGCCGGGTGCTCTACGGAGCTCGCGTTTCGATCGTGATCGGCGTCACGGTCGCCGCGCTCAGCGTGTTTTTTGGCCTGATCATCGGGATGCTCGCCGGGTATCTTCGCTGGTTGGACGGCATCCTCATGCGTGTGATGGACGGCTTGATGGCGATCCCGGCGATTCTGCTGGCCATCGCGCTGGTCTCCTTGTTTCGCGCCGGCTTGCTCAGCGTCATAGTCGCCATCGTCGTGCCGGAGATACCGCGCGTCGTTCGATTGGTGCGCTCGGTCGTGCTGTCCGTGCGTGAGGAACCTTATGTCGAGGCGGGCATCGTCGCCGGCACGCCGACTTGGCTGCTGCTGATCCGCCATGTCTTGCCCAACACCGTGGCGCCCTTGATCGTGCAGGGCACTTTCATCTGCGCGTCCGCGATCCTCGTGGAGGCGATCCTTTCCTTCCTTGGCATCGGCATTCCTCCGGAAACCCCGACTTGGGGCAACATCATGGCCGAGGGACGCGCCTTGTTCCGGTTGTTCCCGCACAACATCCTCTATCCTGGGATCATGTTGGCGGTGACCGTTCTGGCGGTGAACCTTCTTGGCGACGGATTGCGCGACGCGCTGGATCCGAAGCTTGAGCGGCGCGGCTGATGACCGAGACGGTGCTTCAGATCGAGAATCTGCATGTTCGCCTGCCCAAGGGCGGCGATCGACCCTACGCGGTGGAAGGCTTGTCGCTCACGGTGGGGAAGGGCGAGATCGTCTGCGTGGTCGGCGAGTCAGGCTCCGGGAAGTCGGTCACCGCCCAGGCGGTGATGGGGTTGCTGCCAAAGGGGCAACTGACCTACGACAGCGGCTCGATCAAGCTGCTGGGCGACGAGATTACGACCAAGTCGGAGGCCGGGCTGCGCGCGCTGCGCGGGCAACGCATGTCCATGATATTCCAGGAGCCGATGACCGCCCTGAACCCCGTGGAGCGGGTCGGCGATCAGATTGCGGAGATGATGGAGATTCACACCGGCTTTTCGGCGTCAGAGCGCCGCGCGCGGGTGCTGGATGTGATGAACGCGGTGCACCTTCCGGATCCTGACCGCATGATCGACAGCTTCCCGCATCAACTCTCCGGCGGGCAGCGTCAGCGCATCATGATCGCGGCGGCGTTGGTGCTGGACCCCGCCCTGCTGATCGCGGACGAGCCGACCACCGCGCTGGACGTCACCACCCAGGCGCAGATCCTGAGACTGATCGCGGAGCTTCAGGAACGGCGCGGCACCGGGGTTCTGTTCATCACCCATGATTTCGGCGTGGTGGCTGAGATCGCGCACCGCGTTGTGGTGATGCAAAGGGGTAAGGTGGTCGAGACCGGCCCGCGCGACGAGGTCCTGCGCCATCCGCGCGAACCCTACACAAGGATGCTGGTGCGGGCGGTGCCTACTCTCGATCCGCCGCAGCGGACGGTGGCGACTGGCGAAGTCGCGGTCGTGACCAAAGCGCTCTGCAAGACCTTCAAATCCGGCGGTTTGTTTCAGACCAAGCGGGAGGTCCGCGCCGCGAGCGAGGTTTCGCTGGAGCTGCGCCAGGGCGAGACCTTGGGGGTGGTGGGGGAGTCCGGCTCCGGCAAATCCACCGTCGCCCGTTGCGTCGCGCGGTTGATCCGGCCCGATTCAGGCTCGATCCGAATCGGCGATCTGGACATCGCGCAACTGCCCGAGCGGAGGCTGCGACCGCATCGCAAGCGCGTGCAGATCGTGTTTCAGGATCCCTACCGCTCGTTGAATCCGCGCCGAACGGTGGGTGAGTCGATCATTGAAGGCCCGTTGAATTTCGGGACCGCGCGCGCCGATGCTCTGGCGAAAGCGCGGGAGATGATGGCGTTGGTGGGTCTGCAGCCGGACGCGGTCGATCGTTTCCCGCATCAATTCTCCGGCGGGCAGCGCCAGCGCATCGCCATCGCCCGAGCCTTGGTGATGGAGCCGACTTTGCTGATCGCCGACGAGGCGGTCTCAGCGCTCGACGTCTCCGTGCAGACCCAGGTGCTCGCCTTGTTGGATGACGTGCGCCAGCGCTTCGACCTCGCCCTTTTGTTCATCACCCATGATCTGCGTGTGGCGGCCCAGATCTGCGACCGCATCGCGGTGATGCAGCGCGGCGTGGTGGTGGAGCAGGGGCGAACCACGGACTTGTTCGCCAATCCGCAGCACGCTTACACCAAGGCGCTGTTCGACGCGGCTCCGGGCCGCGGCTACGCTTTCAATCGCGGCTGAGGTCCCTCGTCGGGACCATCACTGATTGGCGCGGACGAGGATGCAGCGTTCGCCGCGCGCCGCCAATTCATTGCAGAGCCGATTGCCTTCCGCCGCGCTGGGCACCCCCAGGCGGATGCGGTACATATTTGGGCGCGAGGCCGAGCAGTCTGTGGGGGTTGGCCGAGCCCCCAGTAGGTCGCCGTGGCGACGCATAAGGCGATCTGCCTCCCTATCCGCCGCGGCGCGGCCGTCAACAGCGCCCAACTGCACCTGCAGAAGCGAGTCCGGCATCCCGACGCAGCCTGCGCTCTGCGACGGCGGCGGCGATTGCGCTCCTTTGCGGGCAGGCTTGCCCGGCGCCGCCGGGGCGCTGGAGCCTGGCGCGACGTCCGCCGGGTTCGGCGCCGCGATCGACTCGGCGGATGGCGGCGGAGGTTGGCCTGGAAGTCGAACGCCGCCGCCCTCCATCCGTAGGGCGCCAAGAGGCAGAAGGGTCGTCGGCACCACGCCCGAGCGCTGTGACGGCACGGAAAGCGGGACGTCGATGACCGACTCATTGGTCGTTTGCGCCGCAACGGACGATGAGAGAC
>JBMLRS010000428.1:0-2853 GCA_049240905.1 Elsteraceae bacterium | reverse complement strand
AGATCAGGAAGGTCGAAATCAGGCGCGCGAGCATGGCTGATGATAGCGCGGATTCTTCGCTAGCGGCGGAGGATTTGGATGCGCGCGCCGACGCTTTATTTCACATACGGATGTGTGTAAAGTAACTCATGGTTTGATCAGCAAGAACGAATAAACGCATGAGGCGACGATTCTTTATGGCGACGCTCCTAGGCGGCGCTTATGCGATTCAAGCGAAAAGAGTATTGGCGCAGAATAGAATCCTTCGAGTCGGTGGCCCGATCATCCCACCCTATTGGCATATGCAGGTGGGCGCGCCGGCCGGCTCTCTGGTCGAGTTGATGCGAAAAGTTACAAGCGAAGCGGGCTTCGAGATGAAGGCTGACATCTTTCCGTCCGCGCGCTTGGCCTATGAGATCATCCAAGGCTCGGTCGATCTGGTCGTCACCATGCGTCACTCGAGGCTGGATGAGGCGCCGGCGCTGCTGCGCAGCGCTGAGCCGATCGCGGCGCTCTGGCTCAATCTCTACTCCCACCGAACGCCCGTCGTGATCCGCACGCAGGACGATCTGCGCGGGCGAACTGTGGCTGTGGTGCGCGGCTATGGCTATGGCGCGCTGCGGGCCTGGCTTGATCGGCCGGAGAGCGGCGTCGTTCTGGTCGAAGTCAACGACGCCAGGGCTGCGTTGCTGATGGTGTCGGCTGGGCGCGTCCCTTTCGCGCTGGCCTATGACATAAACTATGATCACGCCGTCGCGCAGTTGGGAGGTTCGTTGCCGGATGTGGTGACCAACCCGATGACAATGCTGCACGCCCATCTCTATCTGAATCGCGAAGTCGTGAGCCGCCCCGAGGAGACGTTGGCGGCGCTCGTCGCGGCGCATGGCCGATTGGTCGCTCGTGGCGAGGCGGTCAAAATGCCAGGGCATGATCTCCTCTTCTCGGACAGAATCGCCGCTCCTTGACCGAGCGGGGTTAATTTTCGCCATATTTCGCACTATGGTAGGAGCTTCGCCGTATGAAAGCCTCCGCCTTGCGTCTGCTCGCCGCCTCTGTTTTTTGTTGGTTCGCGACCTTGGTCGCCGCCCTCCCGGCATCCGCTGGCCCGGTGGGCGGGACGGAGAACGTGCGCGCGTCTCTGATCCTCGAAACTGTCGGCCTGAAGCCGGGGTCCACGCCAATGGCGGCGCTTCGTCTGGAGATGCGCGAGGGCTGGCACAGCTACTGGATCAATCCCGGTGATTCCGGGATGGAGACGACGATTGAGTGGGCGCTGCCGAACGGCGTGACGGCGGGCGCGATCCAATGGCCGACCCCGGAGCGCATCCCAGTGGGTCCGCTGGTCAATTACGGCTACGGGCATGACGCGCTGCTTTTGGTTCCGTTGACGATCGATCGCGCGATGGTTCCGGGGCAGCCGGTCAGCCTGACCGCGAAGGCCGCATGGCTCGCCTGCGCCGACGTCTGCATTCCCGAGGAAGCGACGCTGACCTTGGACCTACCGGTGCTGGACGCGCCCGGCCCGTCGCCGGAGGCGGCGTTGATCGCGGCGGCGCGAGCCGCCCTGCCGACGGCGTCCCCCTGGAAGGCGACGGTCGCGCGGGTCGACCGTCAACTTCGACTCTCGGTGGCGGCGACCGGGTTGGACGCCAAGCTGCTGGCCGACGCTCACTTCTTCCCGACCCAGAACGGCGCGGTGCAGGCCGCGGCCCCGCAGATCCTGTCGGTCACGCCGCGGGGCCTCACGCTGACGTTGACCTTGGGAGACACCCCACCCCCGCCCGGCGCGACTCTGGACGGCGTGCTGGTGCTGAGCGAGAAGCTGGGCCAGGGGACGGCGCGCAACGCTTTCGTGATCGCCGCGACCCCTGCGGCCGCGACGGTGGCGCAGGATGTTCCGGCGATCGGCTTCGGATTGGCGCTGCTTCTGGCCTTCGCCGGCGGCATGATCCTGAATCTGATGCCCTGCGTGTTGCCGATCCTGGCGATGAAGGCGATGAGCTTCGCCCGCCATGGCGCCGAACCGCGCCAGGGTCTGGCCTACACGGCGGGCGTCATGGCCTGCTTTCTGGGCATCGCCGGCTTGCTTCTGGCGTTGCGGGCGGGCGGCGCGCAGATCGGCTGGGGCTATCAGCTGCAGGCCCCGATCATGGTGGCGGCGTTGGCGCTTCTGGTGTTCGCGGTGGGCTTGAGTTTCTCCGGCGTGCTGACGTTTGGGGCCGGCCTCGCCAGCGTCGGAGGCGGGTTGGCCGGGCGCGGCGGCTTGACCGGCTCTTTCTTCACAGGCGCGCTGGCGGTGGTGGTGGCGACGCCCTGCACGGCGCCCTTCATGGGGGCGGCGCTCGGTTTCGCTTTGGTGCAGCCGCCTGTCCAAGCCTTGTCGGTGTTCGCCGCGCTGGGGGCGGGCATGGCCGCGCCGTTCCTGCTGCTCTCCATGACCCCGGCGGTCGGTCGGCTGTTGCCGAAGCCGGGGCTCTGGATGGATCGCTTGAAGCAATTCCTGGCCTTTCCGATGTACGCCACCGCCGCTTGGCTGGTCTGGGTGCTGAGCCTGCAGGCCGGATCGGAGGCGTTGCTGGCGGTTCTGATCGCCATGGTGCTGATCGGCTTGGCGGCCTGGGCGCATGGCGCGACCGCCCTGAGCGAGGGCGGATGGCGCTTGGCTGGCCGCGGTCTGGCTGCGCTGGGCGTGGCGGGCGCGCTCTATCTGCTGCAGGGGATGCCGAGCGGATCGGAGCCGAACGGGGCCGAACCGGCCCGCGCGGAAGGCCCGCTGGCGATGAAGGTGGGCGCGGTCAGCTGGGAGCCCTACGCGCCGGAAAAACTGGCGGTCGCGCGCGCCGCCGGCCAGCCCGTGCTGCTGAACGTGACGGC
>JBMLRS010000427.1:12762-15193 GCA_049240905.1 Elsteraceae bacterium | reverse complement strand
TTGCTCTCCACCGCGCCGGCGGTGGCTCTCCTCTGCTGGTTCGCCGGCGGCACCTTCTTTAGCTGGAATTGACTGAGATGCGTTCAATCACCCTGCTTGGATCGACCGGCTCGGTCGGCTGCAGCACGTTGGATCTGGTGTCCCGCGCGCGGGACCGTTTTCGCCTGGAAGCCCTGACCGCGGGATCGAACGTCGATCTGCTGGTGGAGCAAGCCTTGGCCTTCCGCCCGGCGGTCGCGGTGATCGCTGACGAGAGTCGCTATCAGATCTTGAAGGACAGGCTCGCGGGATCCGGGATCGAGGCGGCGGCGGGGTCGGGGGCCGTGATCGAGGCGGCGCAGCGTCCGTCCGACCTCACCATGGCCGGCATCGTCGGCGCGGCCGGTCTGCCGCCTACTTTGGCGGCGATCCGTCGTGGAACCTCGGTCGCCTTCGCCAACAAGGAGGTGCTGGTCACCGCCGGCCCCGTGGTGATGGCGGAGATCGAACGCTGCGGGGCGACGCTGCTCCCGGTCGACAGCGAGCATAACGCCATCTTCCAGGTATTTGACGAAGCTCAGCGCGATCGAATCGAACGCATCATCCTCACCGCCTCCGGCGGCCCGTTCCGCCGCAACAGCATGGCGGAGATGGCGCGGATGACTCCGGCTCAAGCGGTCAATCATCCGATCTGGTCGATGGGCGCGAAAATCTCGATCGACAGCGCCACCATGATGAACAAAGGGCTGGAGCTGATCGAAGCCTACTATCTGTTCCGCATGCCGGAGGACAAGATCGAGATCCTGGTTCACCCGCAATCGGTCATCCATAGCATGGTCGCTTACTGCGACGGCTCGGTGCTGGCGCAGCTGGGCTCGCCGGACATGCGCACGCCGATCGCCTACGCGCTGGCCTATCCGGACCGCATGCCGGCGCCGTCCCCGCGGCTCGATCTGGCGACGATCGGGCAATTGACCTTCGAGGAGCCGGATCCGGTTCGGTTCCCGGCCCTGCGGTTGGCGCGCGAGGCGTTGAGCGCGGGCGGCGCGGCGCCCGCCGTGCTGAACGCGGCCAATGAAGTGGCGGTGGAGAACTTCCTGAAGAGCCGGATCGGCTTCCTCGACATCGCGCGGTTGGTGGAGGAAGCGATGGTGGCTTTGCTCCCGGCGTCGGTTGAGACGCTCGACGACGTGCTGGCGATCGACGAGGCGGCGCGCCGTTTCGTCGCAGACGCCATAATTTCGACTAGTTCCGCCGCCTGACTGCCTACCTGATAACGGCGACCTTTGTTTGGATTGACCCATGTTTGACAGCCTAATTCATCTTCTTGGCTACGCCGGCCCGTTCCTGATCATTCTCACCTTGCTGGTGTTCGTCCACGAGCTCGGCCATTACGCGGTGGCTCGCTACAACGGGGTGAGGGTCGAGACCTTCTCGATCGGCTTCGGCCCGGAGCTGTTCGGCTGGAACGACCGCAGCGGCACCCGTTGGCGCTTCAGCGCCGTGCCGCTGGGCGGGTATGTGAAGATGTTCGGCGACACCGACGCCGCCTCGACCGGGGCTGGCGCGCGCATGGACATCAGCGACGCGGACAAGAAGGTGTCGTTCCACCACAAGACGGTGGGGCAGCGGGCGGCGGTGGTCGCGGCCGGACCGATCGCCAACTTCTTGCTGGCGATCGTGTTGCTTGGCGGGCTGTATGCGATATCGGGGCAGCCCTACACGCCGGCGACCATAGACACGATCCAGCCGGACAGCGCCGCGCAGCGCGCGGGTCTGCAGCCCGGGGATCTGGTGCGCAGCATCAATGGAGCGTCAGTCGAGCGTTTCGAAGAGTTGCAGCGCATCGTGCAAGCCCGACCTGGCGAAACCCTGTCGCTGGTGGTCGAACGGTCGGGCGCCACGCTGACGATCCCGGTCACCCCGACCTTGCGCGAAACGACGGACCGCGCGGGCAACGTGCATCGCCTGGGGCTGCTGGGGGTGACGTCCACCCAGAGCCGGGTCGTGCGGCATGATCCGCTGACCGCCATCTGGCAAGCGACGCGTGAAACCTATTCGCTGACGGTGACGACCCTGAAGGGCGTCGGCCAGATGATCACGGGCTCGCGCTCGTCGGATGAGGTTGGCGGCGTGCTGCGCATCGCGCAGATGTCGGGAGAAGTGGCGAAGCAGAGTTTCGGCCAGACCATTTTCTTCCTGGCGCTGCTGTCCATTAACCTGGGGCTGATCAATTTGTTTCCGATCCCGGTTCTAGATGGCGGCCATCTTGTGTTTTACGCTTTCGAAACGATCGCAGGGCGGCCCTTGAGCCAACGCATGCAGGAGATCGGGTCGATGGCCGGACTCGCCGCCGTGGTCTCACTTATGCTATTCGCCACTTGGAACGATCTCGTGCATTTGCGGGTCGTTGCGTATATCACCTCGCTTCTGGGGTGACCGGTCGGGAGAC
>JBMLRS010000427.1:5499-12752 GCA_049240905.1 Elsteraceae bacterium | reverse complement strand
GGAGACGGCCGGACCCATTTTGGCTCTATCGACGGGATCACGCGTGTTTCGAACTTTGTCGCTGCTGATGCTGATGTTCGCGGCCGTCGCCGCGACGTCGTTTCCCGCCCCGGCCGTCGCCCAATCGCAGCCTGCGCAAGGGCGCGTGGGGCAGATTCGTATCGAAGGCATCCAGCGCATTGAAGCCGACACCGTTCGGTCCTATCTGGCGATCCGTCCCGGCGATCCGTTCGACGCCGATTTGATTGATCGGTCTCTGAAAGCCTTGTTCGCGACCGGCCTGTTCGCCGATGTGGTCTTGGCGCGCGAAGCCGACGCCCTGGTCGTGCGGGTCAAGGAGAATCCGATCGTCAACCGCGTCGCCTTCGAGGGGAACAAGCGCCTGGAGCAAGCGACCTTGGAGGCGGAGGTGCAACTGAAGCCGCGCCAAGTCTACACGCGGACGAAAGTTCAGACCGATCTTAGGCGGTTGCAGGAGGTCTACCGGCGCAATGGCCGGTTCGCCGCCACGATCGAGCCGAAGTTGATCGAATTGCCCCAGAACCGCGTCGACGTCGTCTTCGAGATCGACGAAGGCGCGCGCACGGGAATCGGCAGGATCGTTTTCGTCGGCAACAAGCGCTTCAGCGACAGCGCCCTGAGGGGCGTTATCCAGACCGCAGAGTCGCGTTGGTACCGCTTCCTGTCCAGCGACGACAACTACGACCCGGATCGCGTGACCTACGATCGCGAGCAATTGCGTCGGCATTATCTGAAGAACGGCTACGCGGATTTTCGCGTCCTGTCCGCTGTCGCGGAGTTGTCGCCCGACAAAGACGCGTTCTTCTTGACCTTCACGGTTGATGAAGGGGAACGATACAAGTTCAGCGACATCAAGATCACCAGCTCTATCCCGAATCTGGACCCGGAGCGGTTGAACCAGCACCTCACCGTCAAGACGGGCGACTGGTACAACGCCGACAAGGTTGAAGACATCGTCACCAAGCTGACGGATGAGTTGGGCAATCTTGGTTACGCCTTCGTCGAGATCGAGCCCGTGCCAAAGCGTGACCGCGAGGCGAAGGTTGTCGGCATCACCTTCGAGATTCGCGAAGGGCCGAAGGTCTATGTCGAGCGCATCGATGTCTCCGGCAATGTGCGCACGCTGGACAAGGTTATCCGGCGCGAATTCCGCCTGCTTGAGGGGGACGCGTTCAATACGGCGAAACTGCGCCGCTCTCAGCAGCGCATCCGCAATCTCGCCTTCTTCAAGAAGGCGGAAGTGGTCAATATTCCTGGATCCGCGCCGGATCAGACGATCATCCAGGTCACGGTGGAGGAGCAATCGACCGGCGAACTGTCGGTCGGCGGCGGCTACTCAACCGCTGACGGGATCGTCGGGACTGTGTCGGTGCGGGAGCGGAATCTGCTGGGCAGCGGTTACGAGGCGAACGCAGCGGTGACCTACGGCGCGAGCCGGCAGCAGTATGACATCGGCATCACCGACCCCTATTTCCTGGATCTCCCATTGGCGGCCGGCTTCGGCATCTATCGCACGGAGCGCGTCCAGACCAACGACACCGGCTATGATTACCGGACGACGGGCGTGCGCCCGCGCGTCGGCTATCAGCTGACCGAGCGCCTGCGCCAGACCGTCTTCTACCAATACCAGGTGGAGGACATCTTCAACGTCGAGCCCACAGCCTCTCGCTTCATCCGCGAGCAGGCCGGGCGGCGCTCAACCTCGATGATCGGTCAGGATCTGTTTTATGACGGTCTCGACAGCCGGATTGATCCAACCGACGGCTACTTCCTTGGAGCAGGCTCCGACCTCGCCGGGTTAGGCGGCGACTCCAAGTATCTGCGGCTCCGCGGTCGCGCGGGCGTCTACTATCCGCTGGCGCCGGATTACGTCCTCTCGCTGCGGCTTGAGGCAGGCCACATGATCGGCATTGGCCAGAACGTCCGGATCGGCGATCGCTTCTTCCCGGGCTCTGACAATTTCCGCGGCTTCCGCTTCGGCGGCGCTGGCCCCCGCGACGTCGGCACTAACGACGCCTTGGGCGGCAACACCTACTACGTGATCACGCCTGAGGTCTCGATCCCGCTCGGCTTGCCCAAGGAACTGGGCATCTCCGGTCGCGTGTTTTCAGATATCGGCAGCTCCTTCGGTTTGGACAATGTCAAGGGGCCGGATATCAGAGACACGGGCAGCATCCGCGCCGCCGCTGGCGTCGGCATCACCTGGAAGTCACCGTTCGGTCCAATCCGGATCGACTTCTCCCGTCCCTACTTGAAAGAGAAGTTCGACCGCTCCGAATTTCTCCGCTTCAGCTTTGGAACTCGGTTCAATTGATCTCATGATGTGTTCTCGTCTTATCGCCGTTTTCGCCGCCGCCGTGATGGCGCTCGGATCGGCTTCGGCTTTCGCGCAACAGCAACAGCAGCAGCGTCCGGCTGGTCAAGGGACTGCGCCTGCGCAGCAGCGCCCAGCCAGCGGGGTGTCCGCAGCGCCGGGTCAGGTGCCCACGCAGCTCCCGCCGCCGCTTCCGCCTGGGCAGCAATTGCCTCCGGCCGTCGTTGGCATCGTCGATCTTCAGATCATTCTGCGCGAGTCCTCCGCAGCCAAGAGCGTGCGCGAGCAGGTCGACGCCAGGCGGAACTCCTATCAGGGCGAGATCCAGAAGCGGGAGACCGACCTGCGCACGGCGCAGCAGACTCTGGAGCAGCAAGCTCCGGTTCTTTCTCCCGAGGCGCTGAACCAGCGTCGCCAGCAGTTCCAAACCCAGGCGGTCGACGCGCAAAGGTTCGTCGACGCCCGTCTGCGGCAGTTGGAGGAGGCCTTCAACGAAAGCATGAAGCAGGTTGAGGCGGCTACGGCGCAGGTCTTGGCCGAGATCGCGCAGGCGCGTGGCATCAACTTGGTTGTGCCGCGTCAAGGCGTGTTTCTGTCCGCGAATGAGCTCGACATCACCTCTGAAGTGTTGAGCCAAGTGGAACGCAAGATATCGCGGGTGAACGTCACCTTCCCGCCCTTGCGCAACAACTGAGGGCATGGCGGACCCGCGATTTCATAAGCGCCAGGGGCCTTTCTCCCTGGCCTTCCTCGCCGAGCATGTGAAGGGCGTTCTAAGCGACCCAGCTTCGGGCGCGACCATGATCGTCGACGTCGCAGCGGCGAAAGACGCGGGTCCCGACTCTCTCGTGTATTGCGAGGACAAGCGGCATGCTGAGGATGTGCTCGCCTCGGCCGCCGCCGCGGTGCTGTTCCGGGAGTCGGAGCGCGCGTTCTTCACGGCTATGCCCGGCGTCTTGGTGAAGAGTCCGGCGCTCGCCTTCGCGGAGGTCGCGGATCTGCTCTATCCCGCCGCGCGGTCGCCGTCGATTGATCCCGCCCCTCAGATCGATCCCACCGCGCGCCTGGGCCGCGGCGTGCAGATCGGTTCCGGCGGGGGGATCGGCGCCGACGCGGAGATCGGCGACGGCTGCCGCATCGATGCGAACAGTGTGATCGGCGAGGGCTGCGTGCTTGGCGCCGACTGCTGGCTCAGCCCTAACGTCACGATCGAATGCGCGGTTCTCGGCGCGCGGGTGCGGGTCAAGCCCGGCGCGCGATTGGGACAAACCGGTTTCGGCTTCATCCCTGGGCCGCGCGGCCTGCGTCGGATGCCGCAGCTGGGCAGGGTGTTGATCGGCGACGACGTTGAGATCGGAGCCAACAGCTGCATCGATCGCGGGGCGTTGAACGACACGGTGATTGGGTCCGGGACCAAGATTGATAATCTGGTTCAAATCGGCCACAACACGGTGATTGGCGATCATTGCGTGATTGTCGCTCAGGTCGGCATCTCCGGCAGTTCCAGACTGGGCGATGGGGTGATGATGGGCGGCCAATCGGCGTTGGCCGGGCATCTCAGCGTCGGATCAGGCGCGAAGGTGTCGGCTCAAGCCGGCGTGATGCGAGATATCGAGCCCGGCGCGGTGGTGGGGGGCACGCCCTCCGTTCCGATCCGGCAATTCCATAAACAATCGGCCTGGCTGGCGAAGCAGGTCTCGCGGAAAGAGTAGGATGATGGACGCAGCTGCGCCGACGGGAGGCTTGGAGATTGGCATCGAGCGGGTGATGGAGATGATCCCACACCGCTATCCCATGCTGCTGATCGATAAGGTGATCGACGTCATCGCCGACGAAAGCGCGACGGGCGTGAAGAACGTCACCATCAACGAGCAGTTCTTTCAGGGGCATTTTCCGGCGAAGCCGGTGATGCCGGGCGTCCTTATCATTGAATCCATGGCGCAGACGGCGGCGGTGCTGGTGGTGCACACGCTTGGTCCCGAAGCTGAAGGGAAACTGGTGTATTTCATGTCCGTTGATGGCGCGAAGTTCCGTAAGCCTGTTGGTCCTGGCGACGTGATCCATGTCCATGTCGTCAAGGATCGGCGCCGCGGCTCGGTCTGGCGCTTCCGGGGGGAAGCGAAGGTCGATGGCGTGCTGGTCGCTGAAGCGACGATCGCCGCCATGATTTTGGATCGCTGAGTCGTGACGGAGATTCACCCGACCGCCATCGTCGAGAGCGGCGCGGAGCTTGGCGCCAACGTCGCCATCGGTCCGTTCTGTCATGTTGGCCCGCACGCGCAATTGGCCGACGGCGTCAAGCTTGTCAGCCATGTCGTGATCGCCGGGCGCACGCGCGTCGGCGCCAACACCACGATCTATCCCTTCGCCTCGATCGGCCACCCGCCGCAGGCGTTCAAATATCGCGGCGAGCCGTCGGAACTGCATATCGGCAGCGATTGCGTGATCCGCGAGCATGTCACCATGAACCCCGGCACTGAGTTCGGCGGCATGCTGACCCGCGTCGGCGACGCCTGCTTGATCATGACCGGCGCGCATGTCGCCCATGATTGCAAGGTCGGCAACAACGTCGTCATGGCCAACAACGCCGCGCTCGGCGGGCATGTTCAGGTCGGCGACTTCGCCAATTTCGGCGGCTTCGCGGCGGTGCATCAGTTCGTCCGGATCGGCCGTTATTCGATGATCGGCGGCATGTCCGGGGTTGAGAACGATGTGATCCCTTACGGCTCGGTGATGGGCGACCGCGCGCGGCTCGCCGGATTGAACGTCGTCGGTCTGAAACGGCGCGGCTTCAACCGCGACGTCATCCACGCTCTGCGCAACGCCTACCGTCTGCTGTTCGCCCAGGAAGGCACCATGGCGGAACGTCTGGACGACGTGGCGGAGCTGTTCCGCGACAATGGGCCGGTGTCCGACATCATCGAGTTCATCCGGTCGGACAGCTCGCGGTCGATCTGCCAACCGCGCGCGTGACCCAGCCCGCCCCGCTCGGCATTCTCGCCGGGGGCGGCGCGATGCCCCGACGGATCATCCGAGCGCAGGCGGCGTCCGGACGATCCTGCTTTGTCGTCGCGTTCGAGAATCAGGCTGATCGTGAGACGGCGGCGGCCGCGCCCCATGTTTGGGTGAAGTTCGGCGACGCCGGGCTGATCATGTCCTCCCTGCGCGAGGCTGGCGTGAAAGAGGTGGTGATGGCCGGACGTTTCGTTCGCCCCTCGCTGATGGACATCCGCCCGGACGGCCGCGCGGCGATGGCGCTGCTGCGCATCGGTCTCGGCTTCATGGGCGACGACGGCCTTCTGCGCAATCTGGCGGCGGAGTTTGAGCGGGACGGCTTCCAGATCGTCGCGATCCAGACCGTCTTGCCGGAGGCCCTTGCCCCCGAGGGTTGTTGGACCGAGGCGAAACCCAGCGAGCATGACGCGCTCGACATTCAGCGCGGAGTCGCGGTCGCTTCGGCTTTGGGCGCGGTTGATGTCGGGCAGGGCGCCATCGTCCAACAGGGATTGGTGCTGACGGTCGAAGCGATCGAGGGCACCGACGCCATGATCGACCGCGCCAAGACCTTGCGTCGTCCCGGCGGCGGCGGGGTGCTGGTGAAGCTGGCGAAGCCCGGACAGGACGATCGCCTCGATCTGCCCACCATCGGTCCGGTGACCTTGCGCAACGCAAGAGACGCCGGACTGGTCGGGATCGCCGTGGAGGCTGGCCGCAGCCTGATCGTCGATCGAGAGACGGTGATCGCGGAGGCGAACGCGGCTGGGCTGTTCGTGGTCGGCTTTCCCAGGATCGATCGGTGACTGCGCCGGAGACCCGTGTCTTTTTGATCGCGGGCGAGGCGTCCGGCGATCTGCTGGGCGGAAGGCTCATGAAGGCGCTGCGCGACCAGGCGCCAGGCCCCGTGATCTTCGACGGGATCGGCGGAGAAACCATGCAGGCCGCCGGGCTGGTCAGCCGCTTCCCGATGTCGGAGCTGTCGCTGATGGGCATCGCCGAGGTATTGCCGCATCTGCCCAAATTGATTCGGCGCATCGGCGAGACCGAGGCGACCTTGCGCGCGACGCGGCCCGCCGTCCTCGTGACGATAGACGCGCCGGCTTTCTGCCTTCGGGTTTCGCGCCGCGTGGCGGGAGCGGGTTTTCCGCGGCTCCATTACGTCGCCCCTCAGCATTGGGCCTGGCGACGGGAGCGCGCGCGGAGCTTGCCGGCGGCCACGGACCGGCTGTTGGCGCTACTTCCGTTCGAGCCCGCCTTCTTCGCGGATTACGGGATGCCTTGCGATTTTGTCGGCCACCCGGTGATCGAGGGCGGCGCGCCGAAAGGCGACGGCGCGGCCTTTCGGCGATCCCATGGCTTGGGTCTGGACCAGCCCTTGCTATTGCTGCTGCCTGGCAGTCGACGGGGAGAAGTGACGCGTCTCTTGCCTACTTTCCTGGAGACCTTGCGTCGACTTAAGGCGGATCGACCGGGATTGGCGGCCGTCATCGCGCTCGCCCCCGGGGTTGACGCGTTGGTGCGTGAAGGGCTCGGCGATCTCGAAGGGGCGGTGATCCTGGCGAGCGGCCCCGAGGCGCGCTACGCGGCGATGGCTGCGGCGAACGCTGCGCTGGCGGCGTCTGGGACGGTCGCGCTGGAGCTGGCTCTGGCGGGCTGCCCCAGCGTAATCGCCTATCGGGTCAACCCCATCACGGCGGCGATCGTGAAACGGCTGGTTCAGGTGCCCTACGCGGCTTTGCCCAATCTGATCGCTAACCGCATGGTGATGCAGGAGCGCATTCAGGAGCAATGCCTGCCGGATCTTCTGACGGCGGATCTGGCGAAGCTCTTTGATGATCCGGAAGCCGCGTCGGCGCAGAGAGCGGCGATCGGGGCGATTTCGACGGCCCTGGGGGCGGGAGGGCCGGCGCCCAGCGTGCGC